>CAZABF010000007.1:0-17941 GCA_964483495.1 uncultured Candidatus Pelagibacter sp.
AAACAAAATGAAAATTTAATTGATGGACTAAAAAAAACATGCAGAAAATATACAAAAGAAAAAACTGGAAAAAAACCAATAACTAATATTAATGTGATAAGAATATAACAAATGCTCTTTTCAAAATCATTTATACCAATTTTAAAAAATAATCCATCTGAAGCAGTGATTAAGTCACATCAATTAATGCTTAGAGTGGGAATGATAAAACAGTCTTCAGCTGGCATATATTCATGGTTACCGCTCGGATTTAAAGTAATGAAAAAAATAGAACAAATTGTTAGGGAAGAACAGAATAGAATTGGTGTTCAAGAAATTTTAATGCCCACAATACAATCTAGCGATATCTGGAAGGAAAGTGGAAGATATGAAGATTATGGTGAAGAAATGTTAAGAATTAAAGATAGGCAAAACAGAGAAATGCTTTATGGACCAACAAATGAAGAATTAATAACTGACATATTTAGAACAAGTATAAAATCTTATAAATCTTTGCCACAACTGCTTTATCATATTCAATGGAAATTTAGAGACGAATTAAGACCCAGATTTGGAATAATGAGGTGTAGAGAATTTTACATGAAAGATGCATACTCATTTGACTTAAATGATGAAGAAGCAAACTTTTCATATAATAAATTTTTCCTTTCTTATTTGCGAACTTTTCAAAGATTAGATTTATCAGCAATACCTATGGCTGCTGATACAGGACCAATCGGAGGCAATTTATCTCATGAATTTATCATCCTGGCAGAAACTGGAGAAAGTGAAATTTATACTGATAAAAGAATATTTGATGTTAATAGCGGTGAAACAAAATTAGAAAAAAAATCATTAAATAAATTAAGAGAAAAATATGAAAAATTTTACGCTGTTACAGATCAAAAATTTAACAAAAATGAATTTGAACAAAATTTACCTAAAGAATTTAGATTACATACAAAATGAATTGAAGTTGGACATATTTTTTATTTTGGAGACAAATACTCAAAACCGATGAATGCATCGGTGGATTTTCAAGGAAAAAAAGAATTTGTTAAAATGGGATCATATGGAGTTGGTGTATCTAGATTGGTTGGTGCAATTATAGAAGCAAAATATGATGAAAAAAATGAAATTATGAATTGGCCAATTTCTGTGTCTCCATACGAATGTGCAATTATTCCACTTATTAATAAGAATGATAATTCAAATTTAGAAAAAGCACAAAATATCTATAAATATTTAAGCGAAAAAAAAATTGATACCTTAATAGATGACACCGATGAAAATTTTTCCTCAAAAATAAAAAAATTTAATTTAATTGGTATACCTTTTCAAATTATGATTGGAAAAAAATCTGAAGGTGACTTATTTGAATTTAATGAAATTGGAAAAGAAACAAAAAACTTATCTATTAAAGATATAGTAAAAATTATAATTAATAAAAAAAAAATAAATTGATTTCGCAACTAGAAAAAGAAGTTACATTAAGATACTTAAAAACTAGAAAAAAAGATGGATTTTTAAATGTAATTTCTATTTTTTCATTTATAGGAATTAGCCTTGGCGTTGCAGTTTTAATTATTGTTATGTCCGTAATGAACGGATTTCGAACGGAATTGGTTGAAAAAATTGTTGGATTTAATCCTCATGTAGTCATTAAACCTTACGAAAAAACTATTGACGAAAATCTATTCATAAATAAAGAGCTAAATATTTTATCTAAAGTATTTGTTTACAGTAATAGCGGAGAAGGGGTTCTTATTAATAAAGGTTACACAAAAGGACTATTATTAAGAGGTTATTTGCCAGGAGATTTTAAAAAATTATCTATTGTAAAAAATGTAAATTTTTCTGGTAATAAAAAATTAAATCCAAGTTTTATATCAATTGGAAAAGAATTAAGTTTTAATTACAATATTAAGATAGGTGACAAAATATTAATAATGTCACCAACTGGTGTTGAAACAATAGTTGGTAATTTACCTAAACAAAAAACATATATTGTTGATTCAATATTTGATAGCGAAATAGCTGACTTTGATCAAAATGTAGCCTTTATAAATCTTAATGATCTAGAAAATTTGTTTGATTTAAAAACCTATAATCGAAACTTAGAAATTTATTTAAAAGACCCGAAAAATATTGATGTTATTAAAAAAAAATTAGAAAAAATTTTTCAAGATTATTATGTTTATACATGGTCTGATTTAAATAAATCTTTATTTTCTGCCCTTAAAGTTGAAAGAAATGTTATGTTTATAATACTTTCATTAATAATTATTGTAGCAGCCTTTAATATCATTTCTGGATTAACTATTTTAGTTAAAAATAAAACAAGGGAAATTGCTATACTTAAATCTATTGGGGTTTTGAACAAATCAATTTCAAAAATTTTTTTTATGGTTGGTTTTTTAATTGGATCGTTAGCTACTTTATTTGGAATAATGCTAGGTGTCTTATTTTCTCTATACGTAGAAAATATTCGTGAATTTTTAAGCAATGTTTTTAGCATTAATCTTTTTCCCGAAGAAATATATTTCCTTAGCAAAATGCCATCTGAAATTAATCCTAATTCAATTTTATTAATTGCAATTTGCTCAATAGCAATAACAGCTATAGTTTCAATTTATCCTGCATTAAAAGCTTCACGTATGAATACTGCAAAGGCACTTAAATATGAATAATATAATTGAATTAAAAAATATTGTAAAAAATTATAACGCAAAAAAAAAAATTAGAGTATTAAATAAAGTTAATTTCTCATTTAAAGCTGGAAAAATATATTCTCTAATGGGACCTTCTGGTTCTGGCAAATCAACACTTTTAAATTTACTTTCATTAATAGATGTTCCTAATTCTGGTGTCCTGAAAATTTCCAATCATACAATTGATTATTCATCAAAATCTTATAATGATAAATTAAGAGCAAATAAAATTGGTATTATTTATCAAGATAACAATTTATTGTCTGATTTTACAAGTATTGAAAATATTTATTTATCTAGATTGTCAATAAACGAAAATAAAAATAAAGCTCTAATAGATGCAAAAAAGTTAATTAAAAAATTAAATTTAACAAATAGAGAAAATCATCTAGCATCTGAGCTTTCTGGCGGAGAAATGCAAAGAGTTGCTATTGCCAGAGCACTAATTAATGCTCCAGAAATCATACTTGCAGATGAGCCAACTGGTAGTTTAGATATTAAAAATGCTAAAGAGGTTTTTAAAATATTACTTAAACTAAAAAATAAAAATAGATTAATAATATTTGCAACTCATAATAGATTTTTTGCAAATATGGCAGATTGCAAAATTGAACTAATTAGTGGTAAAATAAAAAGATCCACTAATGCAAGAATCAAATAACAAAATATTCAATCATCTAAAAATTCATACCCAGTATTCTATATGCGAAGGCGCTATTAAAATCGAAGATTTAAAAATTTTTTGCAAGAATAATAAAATTAAATCTGTAGGTTTATCTGACACTTCTAATCTTTGTGGTTCACTTGAATTTTCTGAAAATTTATCAAAATCAGGAACCCAACCAATAATTGGCACACAGATATTATTCAATTTTAAAAATGAAGTAGGATTATTACCTTTAATTGCTATGACCGAAATTGGATATAAGAAAATAGTTGAACTATCATCTAAATCCTATCTGTATAGTTATGAAACTCTTGATCCACAATGCAAATTAGATCAACTAATGAATGAACCTGAAGGAGTTATTTTATTATCTGGATCTATTAATGGTTTAATAGGAAAATTATTTAATAAAGGAAAATTTGATGAAATTGAGGAAATTTATAAATTAATTAAAAAAAATTATGGAGATAATTTTTATATTGAAATTCAAAGACATAATGATCAGAACGAGAAATCTTTTGAAAATTATAATTTAAATTTATCAAAAAAACTTAATTTACCAATAATCGCTACCCAAGAAATTTACTATTTGGATAAGTCTATGCATGATGCGCATGAAGCTTTAATTTGTATAGGTCAAAAAACTTATTTAAATGACAAAAATCGGATATCATTTTCCGATCAACATTACTTCAAATCATCTGAAGAAATGAATAAATTGTTTTTTGATTTACCAGAAGCCTTAGAAAATAATTATAATTTACCTTTAAGGTGTAGCTTTAGACCACTTTCATCAAAACCAATATTGCCAAATATAAGTTCTGAAAAAAGTGGTAATGCTGACCAGGCGTTAGCTTTTCATAGCGAAGAAGGTTTAATAAATAAATTTTTGAATGTTTTCAAAATTCCAAAAGATGAAATTCAATTTAACTCACAATTTAAAATATATAAAGAAAGATTAAATCACGAATTAAAAATTATTACTGAAATGAAATATGCTAGTTATTTTCTAATTGTCTCTGATTATATTAAATGGGCTAAAAATAACGATATTCCAGTCGGACCTGGTAGAGGATCTGGAGCAGGGTCTTTGGTAGCATGGTGCTTGTCAATTACTGACTTAGACCCAATTCAATTCAATTTAATTTTTGAAAGATTTTTAAATCCAGATCGTATTTCTATGCCAGATTTTGATATTGATTTTTGCGAGGAAAAAAGAGATTTAGTATTTGAATATTTAAACAAAAAATACAAGGACAGCGTTGCTCACATAATAACTTTTGGAAAACTAAAGGCAAGAATGGTTATTAGAGACGTTGGTCGTGTAACAGGACTACCATATGGATTTGTTGATGGTATTTCAAAAATGATACCTTTTGATCCATCAAGGCCTCAAACTTTAACAGAATGTATAAATAATGAACCCCGATTACAAAAATTAATAAAAGAAGATCCAAGAGTAAAAAAATTAATTGATTTATCTTTAAAACTAGAAGGGCTAAATAGAAATGTTGCAACGCATGCGGCTGGAGTGGTAATTGCTGATAAAAAGTTAACCGATTCTGTACCTTTGTATAAAGATGCATCATCTAATTTATTATTACCTTCAACTCAGTTTGATATGTACTCAGCAGAAAATGCAGGATTAATTAAATTTGATTTTTTGGGTCTCAAAACTCTTACCGTAATTAACAAAACTCAAAAATTAATTAATAAAAAAAACAAAGAATTCAAAATTGAAAGTATTGATTATGATGATCAAAAGGTTTTTGAATTGCTTTCCTCAGGTAATACCGTTGGTTTATTTCAGTTAGAAAGTTCAGGAATGAGAGATGCTCTAACTAATATGAAACCCAATCATCTTGAAGATATTATAGCTTTAGTGGCTTTATATAGGCCAGGTCCAATGAGCAACATACCAACATATAATGATTGTAAACACGGAAGACAAAAACCAGACTATTTACATCCACTATTAGAAGAAATTTTAAAACCAACTTATGGTGTTATAATTTATCAAGAACAAGTTATGCAAATAGCACAAAATCTATCTGGTTTTACAGCCGGCGAGGCTGATATTTTAAGAAGAGCAATGGGTAAAAAGAAAAGATCAGAGTTAGAAAAACAAAAACAAAGATTTATAGAAGGAGCAGTGAAAAATGGAATAAATAAAGAAACAGCAGCAGGCATATTTTTAAAAATAGAACCATTTGCTGAATATGGCTTCAATAAAAGCCATGCCGCAGCATATGCAATCATTGCTTATCAAACTGCATATTTAAAGACGTATTTTCCAAATGAATTTTTTGCAGCTTCAATGACTATGGATATTTCAAATCAAAATAAATTAAGTGAATTTCACGAAGAATTAAAAAGATTAAATATTAAAATTATTAGACCAGACATTAACAATTGTTTTGCTGATTTTAGATCAGATGAAAAAAATTTTTATTACGCATTAGGATCTATTAAAAGTGTTGGCTTTGAAGCCATTTCAAATATTGTAGATGAAAGAATTAAAAATGGAAATTTTAAGTCAATCAGTGATTTTATAAATAGAGTAAATCCTAAGGATATTAACAAACTTCAATTAGAAGGCTTAGTCAAAGCCGGGGCATTTGATAATTTGAATAATAATAGACAATGTTTGTACAACTCAATACCTAATTTAATATTAAAATCAAAAAATATTTTTGAAAATAAAATAGCAAATCAAATTGATTTATTTAACCTTAATGAAAATAAAAATGATGATAATTTACTTTCAAAAATAAAAGATTGGGAATTTGAAGAAAGACTCACGAAAGAATTTGAGGCTGTAGGTTTTTTTATTTCCAATCATCCAATAAACCAATATAAAGAGATTTTTAATGATTATAAAATTATAGATTATAAGAGTTTTTTATCTGATAATTCAAACAAACGATGCATTATTGCTGCAACACTGTTGAAAATCCAAGAGAGAAAAACATCAAAGGGAAACTCCTATGCAGTTATTAAGCTTACAGATTTATCAAGTGTTTTTGAATTATTTATATTTTCTGAAATTTTAGAACTAAATAGAAATATTTTATTAGAAGGAAATTCCTTATTAATTACTCTAAATAAAAATTTATCAAATGATGAAAATAGATTTAAAAGAATAAATGTAAATAAAATTACTTTAATTAAAGAATTATATAATAAACCTATTTCAAATTTAGAGTTATTAATTAATGATTTAAATAAAATCTCTAATTTACATCTTTCCGAAACTGATGGAAAAACTAATGTAATTTTGAAATATAAAGATAATCAAAAATTGTATGTATTTAAGTTAAAAAAAAATAGGAAAATAGATAGAAATCAACTAAATTTGATCAAAAAAGAAGGAATTTCAACACAAATTAATTAAAAAAACTCTTGTTAAATTACCAATAAATTTGTAAATACCTGCATAAATTAACACGCACACAATTTTTGGTTTAATAGCCCTCCGGTCCTTTATTGGAAATAATTGTGGTGGCATAACCGGGAAAAAATATGAAGATACCAAACGTAACAATTCAACAATTATTAGAAGCTGGCGTACACTTAGGTCACAAAACTTTAAGATGGAACCCAAAAATGAAAAAATATATTTTTGGAAAAAGAGATTCTATACACATTATAGATTTAACTCAGACTTTAGAGTTAATTAATGTAGCACTTGAAGAAGTTTACAAAGTTATTTCAGAAAATGGAAAAATTCTTTTTATTTCAACAAAAAAGCAAGCATCTGAAGCTATTGCTGAATTAGCCAAAGAAACTGATCAATATTATGTCAATCACCGTTGGTTAGGTGGTATGTTAACTAACTGGGGAACAATTTCAAATTCTATAAAAAAATTAGAAAAATTAAACATTGATTTAGTTTCGGAGAATAGAGGTTTTACAAAAAAAGAATTATTAAAAATGAGCGTTCAACGTGACAAACTTCAGAAATCTTTAGGTGGTATATCTAGCATGAAAAAAGTACCTGACTTAGTTTTTGTTATAGATACGAACTATGAATCGCTAGCAATCAAAGAATCAATTAAATTATCCATTCCTATTGCTGCCATACTTGATACAAACTCAGATCCTGAAGGTATTGCATTTCCAATACCAGGAAATGATGATGCTAGAAGATCAATAGACCTCTACTGTAATTTAATAAGAGAAACTATAGTAAATGCAAAAAAAGAAATTCCAATCACAGAAGAAAATACTACTATTAAGTCTGAAAAAGTAAATAAAAACATAAAAGTTGAAAATGAAATAAAGAAAAAAAATAAAAAGCCGAGTAAACCTATAAATTAACTAAACAGCAATGAGTGATTTAAATAAAATAAAACAATTAAGGCAGTCAACAGGAGCAGGATTTAAAGATTGCAATGTTGCTATCAAAGAGTCAAGAGGAAATCTTGATAAAGCTGTCGAAATTCTTAGAGTCAAAGGAATTTCAAAAGCATCAAAAAAAATGTTACGAGATGCAAAGGAGGGAGTTGTAGCTTTGAGTGGTGATCAAAATAAAACATCTATTATAGAAGTAAATTGCGAAACAGATTTTGTTGCAAAGAATGAAGATTTTATAAATTTTGTTAAAGAATTAAGTGAAATAAATAATTCAGTAAATTCAGATATAGATAAATTAAAAAAAACTATTATGAATAATAAAAAAACCGTTGAAGAAAATTTAGTTTCAATGATTGCTAAAATTGGTGAAAAGATAACTTTAGGAAGAGTAAAAACTTTAAACCATGAAAATTCTAAAAACTATTTTTATTTGCATACTGTTGTGAAAGATAACTTGTCTAAAATTGCAGTTATAACTTCAATAAACACTAAAGTTAAATCTGAAAAAATTGATTTATTTGGAAAGCAATTAAGTATGCATATAGCTGCCTCAAACCCTATATCAGTCAATCCTGATGAAATTAAACAAGAAATTTTAGATAAAGAACAAAAACTTGTAACTGAAGAATTAAAAAATTCAGGAAAACCTGAAGATATAGCAAAAAAAATTAGTTCTGGTAAAATGAATAAATTTAAAGAAGATAATAGTTTAATGACTCAACAGTGGGTTATGGAACCAAAAAAAAAAGTTAAAAACATTATTGAGGAATTAGGATTTAAAGATTTAAAGATTATTGATTTTTACAGAATCAAGATTGGTGACTAATGTTTAACGAAAATAATTACCTAAAAAAAATGAGTAAAACTTTTGAAGTTTTTACTAAAGAATTATCTTCATTAAGAACAGGAAGAGCCAGTTCAAATATGCTAGATATAATTAAAGTTGACGTTTACGGCCAAAAAATGCCAATAAACCAATTAGGAAGCATAACAACGCCCGAACCTAGAATGATCAATATACAAGTTTGGGATCTAAACAATGTTCCATTAATAGATTCATCTATCAGAAAATCTGAATTAGGATTAAACCCTCAAATTGATGGGCAACTTATAAGATTACCTGTACCAGATTTAAGCGAAGAAAGAAGAAATGAGATAAAAAAACTTATTAAATCCATGGGGGAAAAATCTAAAATTTCTGTAAGAAATATAAGAAGGGAAGCTAATGATGAATTAAAAAAATTATTAAAATCCAAAGAAATTAGCGAAGATGATGAAAAAAAATTTGAAAAAAAAATACAAATAATTACCGATGATCAAATAAAAAAAATTGATGAAAAAGTTATTTCTAAAGAAACAGAAATAATGAAAATATGAACTCAGTTAAACATGTCGCCATTATTATGGATGGCAATGGACGCTGGGGGATCAAGCATAAAAAATCTAGAAATTTAGGACACAAAGAAGGGCTAAAAGCTGTTGAAAAAATTATCAAAACCACAATTAAGAATAAAATTAAATATTTAACATTGTATGCATTCTCAACGGAAAATTGGAAGAGACCCAAAAAAGAAATTAATTTTTTGCTTAAATTATTAGAAAATTTTCTTTTAAATAAAATTTCTGATCTTAATAAACAAAATATTAAATTAAAAATTATTGGAAAAAAACAATTTTCAAAAAAAATAAATAAACTTCTTGATAAATCTGAAAAAAAAACTTTTAAAAATAAAAGATTACAAATTAATTTAGCTATAAATTATGGATCTAAAAGTGAATTAATATATGCTTTTAATGCAATTAATAAAAATAAAAAAAGAATTAATGAAAAAAATATTTCAAAAAACTTATTTACTCAAAATATTCCTGATCCCAATATTTTAATAAGAACAGGAAATACTCAAAGATTAAGTAATTTTTTACTATGGCAATTGGCTTATTCCGAAATATTCTTTGAAAAAAAATTATGGCCAGATTTCAATGAAAATGATTACAATAGAATATTAAAAAAATATAAAAAAATAAAAAGGAATTTTGGAAATATATAATGAATAAAAATTTATCAAAAAGGATTATTACCTCATTTATTTTATCAACTTTATTGTTGTTGTGTCTTTTTTTTCATAAATACACATGGTTATCTTTGATAATAATAGCTTCGATTATTTGCCTTTTTGAATTTAACAAATTGGTAAATAAAATATGGAAAAAGAAAAAATTCCCAAAGAATTTAATTAAATTAATTTGTTTTAGCTATTTATTATTATTTATTTACTCATCTAATGAACTTTATAATGAAGGAACATCATTAGCTTTATTTATTTTACTAGTTTGTATTTTTTCGGATATTGGAGGTTATGTAGTAGGCAAAACTGTTGGTGGAAAAAAACTAACCAAGATTAGTCCTAACAAAACTATATCAGGAAGCATCGGATCATTCCTTTTTTCTATAATTCCTATTTTTTTATACAACTTTTATGATGGAAATGAATATCCAATAATAACCTTGGTAGTTTTATTATCATTACAAATTTCTTTAATTTGTCAAATGGGAGATCTTTTAATTTCTTATTTTAAAAGAAAGGCAAAAGTTAAAGATACAGGTTCAATATTGCCTGGACACGGAGGAATTTTAGATAGAATAGATGGAATAGTTTTTGGATTACCTTTTGGATTGCTATTATTATTAATACGTTAAATTATGAAAAAAAAAATAGGAATACTTGGGTCAACAGGATCCATTGGTGAAAATACAGGAAAAATAATTCAAAATAATAAAAAAGATTTTGATGTTATTTTTTTATCTACTAATACAAATATAAAAAAATTATTAAGACAATCATCAATACTTAAACCTAAATCTGTGATTATATTTGATAAGCAAAATTATTTAAAATATAAAAAAAAATTTATAAGTAAAAAAATAAAAGTATTTAATTCATTTAAAGAACTAAAAAAAAAATCACTCAAAAGCAAAATTGATTATATTATGTGTGCTATAACTGGCTTAGCTGGTTTAGATTCAACAATTAATTGTATCGATGTAACAAAAAATATTGCAATAGCGAATAAAGAGTCAATTATTTGTGCCTGGAATCTTATAGAAAAAAAGTTAAAAAAAAATAAAACAAAATTTATACCTATTGATTCAGAACATTTTTCAATTTGGTCTTTATTACAAAATGAATCAATTCATAGTGTAGAAAAAATATTTATTACAGCGTCAGGTGGCCCTTTTCTAAATTATAAATTAAATAAATTAAAAAATGCTAAACCCAAAGAAGCAATCAAGCACCCAAACTGGAGAATGGGAAAAAAAATTTCCATTGATTCAGCTACGCTTATGAACAAAGTTTTTGAGATAATTGAAGCTCAAAGAATATTTAAAATTGATATTAAAAAATTTCATATTTTAATACACCCACATTCATATATTCATTCAATAATTAAATTTACCAATGGTCAAATTAAAATTTTAGCACATGATACAGATATGAAAATCCCAATATTTAATTCTATATATCAAAATGTTTTAAAAAAAATTGACACAAAAAAAATTAATATTAATTTACTTAACAATTTAAAATTAATCAAAGCAGATATTTTTAGATATCCTTCACTTAGAATTCTTAAAAAAATTAATAACATCAATAGTTTATTTGAAACAGTATTAGTATCCGCAAATGACGAATTAGTTGACCTGTATATTCAAAATAGAATTAAATTTTTAGAAATTAATAAATATTTATTAAAAATTTTAAAATACGAAAAATATTCAAATCTAATAAGGACAAAACCTAAAAAAATATCTGATATAATAAATTTATCAGAAGAAGTTAGGTTGAAAACTAGAAAACTATGTATACAGTAATTAATAGGATGAAAATAATATTTAAATCAATATTGATAATATTTATTATTACAATTTCAGCTAATTCTGAAATTATAAAAGAAATTAAAGTTAATGGTAATAAAAGAGTATCAAGTGCAACGATCAAAATTTTTTCTGAAATTGAAGTAAATAGTGATTTAAGTGTCAATCAATTGAACGATGTAGTAAAAAAACTTTACTCGACAAATTTTTTTAACAATGTTGAATTAATTGTTGAAAAAAACATTCTATATATTTCTGTTATAGAAAACCCTTTAATTCAAACACTAACATTTGAAGGAGTAAAAAATAAAAGAATTATAAAATTATTAAATGAAAAAATTGAAATGAGAGAAAAAAGCTCTTTTATTAAAAATAGAGTAAAAAATGATGAAGAAAAAATTATTAATATTTTAAGAACAAATGGATATTATTTTTCAAAAGTTACGCCAAAAATAAAAAAAAATGATAACAATACAGTTGATTTGATTTTTGAAATTGATCTTGGAGATAAAGCTTATATTAAAAAAATTACTTTTATTGGTAATAAAAAAATTAAAGAAAACAAATTAAAAAAAGTAATCATATCGGAAGAGGCAAAGTTTTGGAAATTTGTTAGTTCAAGAAAATTTTTAGATTTAAATAGAATTAAATTAGATGAAAAATTATTATATAATTTTTATAAAAATAAAGGTTATTACAATGTTTCTGTTGAAAGTTCTTCAGCAAAAGTAATCGATGAATCGAATTTTGAATTAATTTTTAATATTAATGCTGGTAAAAAATATTATTTTGGTCAAATTGATTTAATTATACCTGATGAATACTCACCTGAAAGTTTTAAAAAAATTATTAATGTTAAGGACAAACTTAAAGGTAAAACTTATTCTTTAAACAAAATTAAAAAAATTCTAAATGAAATAGATGAAATTGCACTTACAAAGGAATTTGAATTTATATCCGCCAAGTACAAAGAAAATATAATTGACAATAATATAAATCTTTTGATTAAATTAGAAGAAAGTAAAAAATTTTATATAGAAAGAATAAATGTTTTTGGTAATTATATTACCGAGGAAAATGTTATAAGAAACTCTTTATTAGTTGATGAAGGTGATGCATACAATGAAATATTGGTTAACAAATCTATAAATGAAATTAAATCAAGAAGACTATTTAAAACTGTTAATAAAATAATTGACGATGGTTCATCAAAGGATTTAAAAATTATAAATATAAATGTTGAAGAACAACCAACTGGAGAAATTTTTGCGGGAGCCGGTACAGGTACAAGTGGATCCTCATTATCTTTTGGAATTAAAGAAAATAACTATTTAGGAAAAGGTGTAAAATTAGATAGCCAAGTCTCTATAAGCGATACAGCTCTGCAAGGATCATTAACTATAAACAACCCTAACTACAAAAATAGCCAGAAGAGTTTAAGAACGAGCCTAGAGGCAACAAAAATAGATCAAATGTCCAGATTTGGATATGAATCAACTAAAACTGGATTTTCAATAGGTACAGTATTTGAACAATATGAAGATATTTATTTTTCTCCTTCTATTTCAAACTATCTAGAAACACTAAAAACATCATCAGTAGCCTCTGACGCCAAGAAAAAACAAAAAGGAGATTATTTTGATAGTAGTTTTAATTATGGCTTATCTTTAAATAAATTAAATCAAAATTTTCAACCTTCATCGGGTTTTAAAAGTACATTTTTTCAATCATTACCAATATATTCAGATGATTATAGTATCGAAAACAAATATGATTTTGTTAAATATTATTCTCCAAATGAGAATGCCATCTTATCTTTTAGATTTTTGGCTCAATCAATAAATTCACTTACTGGAGATGATGTTAGAATTTCAAAAAGAATTTATATACCAAGCAAAAGATTAAAAGGATTTGAATTTGGAAAAATAGGACCTAAAGATGGAAATGATTATATAGGAGGAAACTACGCAACAGCATTAAATTTTGCTACCACACTACCTGGAATTTTTAAAGATTTAGAAACAATTGATTTTAGCTTTTTTGTTGATGCAGGAAATGTTTGGGGCATTGATTATAGTGATACAATTAATGATAATAGTAAAATTAGAACCTCTAGTGGTTTAGCAGTAGACTGGCTAACACCAATTGGTCCTTTAAGTTTTTCTTTTGCTAAACCCATAACTAAGGCCGATACCGATAGAACTGAAAATTTCAGATTTGATATAGGAACTACATTTTAATGAAAAAATATTATTTATTATTTTTTTTTTTAATTTTTCATACTAATTCATTTGCAGAAGAAAATGTTTTTTATTTGGATGTTAAATTTTTATTATCTGAATCAGATTCTGGAAAATATATTAATAATGAACTTAAAAAAATTAATGATATGAATATTGAAGAATTTAAAAAAATTGAAAATTCAATAAAAACTGAAGAAGAAAAACTTCTTAAACAAAAGAATATATTAAAGGAAGAAGAGTTTAATAATAAGGTTAACAAGTTAAGAGAAAAATATAAATCTTATCAAGAATTAAAAAATACTAAAAATAATGATTTAAAAAAACTGAGAAATAATGCGAGCAACCAAATTTTAAAAATTATAAATGAAATTCTGGCTGAATATTCTACAAAAAATAAAATTTCATTAATTATTGAAAAAAAAAATATAGTCATTGGTAAAACTGAATTAGACATTACAAAAAATATTTTAAGTTTACTCAACACTAAAATAAAAAAAGTCGAATTAAAATAATGAATGATAAATTAAATAAAAGTCAAATTATAGAACTATTACCACATAGAGAACCAATGTTGTTAATTGATGAATTGATTAATATTAAAAAATTATTTTCTGCTACAGCAATTGTTAATGTTAAAAAAGATAGTTTTTTTGTACAGGGCCATTTTCCTGGAAATCCTGTTATGCCAGGGGTTCTTATAGTTGAAGCTTTTGGTCAGGCCGCTGCAGCGCTAACAGCAGCTAGCATTGATAAAAAAGAATATGAAAATAAATTAGTTTTTTTGATGAGCGTTGAAAAAGCCAGATTCAGAAATCCTGTTATACCTGACTGTAAATTAGAATTAAATATTGAAGCTATTAGATCTCATGGAAGAGTTTGGAAATATAAAGGCGAAGCTTTCGTTGAAGGAAAAAAAATGGCCGATGCCCAGTGGTCTGCAACAATTGTAGATAGGAAATAATTAGCAATAAATCTTGATAAGTAATTAATATAAGTTTTGATATTAAACTTATTAATGAACAATCCTTTTTTTAAAAATAAAGGCCCTTTTAAAATTGAAAAATTATTGAAGCTTTCAGAGATAAAAAGCATTAGTAATTTAAAAAATATTAATATTCATGATGTTAAAGATCTATCAACATCAACATCAAAAGATATTACCTTTTTCCATTCAAAAAAATATTTTAACCTTGCATCTAAAACAAAAGCTTTTTTTTGTATTACTACAGAAAATCTTAAAAATTATTTACCTGAGAAATGTAATAAAATAATAGTCGATAATGTTTTGATCGCTACAGCAAAAATTACAAAAATATTTTATCCAGATTCAGTATGTGATGATTTCGATATTACTTCTAAAGATATAAGCAAAACTTCATTTAAGAAAAAAGTTAATTTTGGAAAAAATGTATTAATTGGAAAAAATGTAAAAATAGGAAAAAACTGTTCTATTGGCCACAACTCAATTATAGAAAAAAATGTTATTATTGGAGATAATTGTTCTATAGGCTCTAATGTTATTATAAGAAACACTATAGTTAATAATAATGTTCATATCTTAGATGGTTGTGTAATTGGTAAAAAAGGTTTTGGTTTTTTTCCAGATAAAAAATCGAATTACCGATATCCTCAAATTGGCGTAGTTATAATTAATGATAACGCAGAAATAGGATGTGGTTCTACAATTGATCGTGGATCAATGTCCAACACCATAATTGGAAAAAATACTTATTTAGATAATCAAATTCATATTGCCCATAATGTTAAAATTGGTGATAACTGTATTATAGCTGGTCAAGTTGGATTTGCTGGAAGTTCTACGTTAGGAAACTATGTAATGATTGGAGGCCAAGCCGGTGTTTCTGGTCATTTAAAAATTGGTAGCAATGTTCAGATAGGTGGTGGAAGCGGTGTAATTAAAGATATAGCAGACAATTCTAAAGTTATGGGATATCCAGCGAAAAGTTTAAAAAATTTTATAAGAGAAAACAAATGATACACAAAACTGCAATAGTAGATAGCAAAGCTAAAATCGCAAGTTCAGCAAAAATCGGAGCATATTCTGTAATTGGTCCTAATGTTGAAATTGGGGACGATACTATAATTCATTCACAGGTAAACATTTCAGGAAATACAAAAATTGGAAATGGTAATAAAATTTATCCATTTGCTGCTATTGGCAACGATCCACAAGATTTGAAATATAACAAAGAAGAAACCAAACTTGTAATTGGAGATAACAATAAAATTAGAGAATATGTAACTATACATCCTGGCACTAAAGGAGGAGGAGGCATAACTGAAATTGGAAATAATTGCTTGTTTATGATTTCATCGCATATTGCTCACGACTGTAATGTTGGTAGCAATGTGATAATTGCAAATAATGTTCCATTAGGAGGCCATGTTTCAATTGAAGATAACGTTGTTATAGGAGGAAATTCTGCAGTTCAACAATTTACTAGAATTGGCCAAATGTCAATGATTGGTGGAATGACTGGAGTTTTGCATGATGTAATTCCATATGGATTGTCTATTGGCAATAGAAATTATTTACAAGGACTTAACTTAATTGGACTGCGAAGAGCAAATTTTGAAAACAAAGATATTTTAGGTCTTATAGAGGCATACAAAGAAATTTTTGCTACAAAAAATCTTACAGATAATTTAAGTAAATTAAATGGTGAGTTTAAAGAAAACCCATTAGTAAAGAATGTTATTGAATTTATAACAAAGGATAAAAAGAGATCTATTTGCACACCTTTTTCTAAGGAGTAAGATGATTGGCTTAATATTTGGAGACACAAGCTTTCCAATTGAAATTCTAAAAAAAATAAAGAAAAATAAATTAAAGTATTTAATAATTGATTTATCTAAATCAAAAAAATTTAAAAAAGATAAAAAATCTTATCCAGTTTCAATTGGACAGTTTGGTAAAATTATTAATATTTTAAAACAAAATAACTGCAAAAAAGTATTATTTGCTGGAAAAGTATCAAAACCTAATTTCTCAAAACTTAAATTAGATTTAAAAGGTATTTATTATATTCCTAGAATAATAAAAGCTTCAAAGCTTGGTGATGCAGCTATTTTAAAAGAAATTATAAAAATATTAAATCAACAAACAATTAAAACAATTAGCTCAATATCATTCAATCCCGAATTATCCCTTAAAAGAGGCAGCTATTCAAAAATTAAACCAAATAAAGATGATAAAAAAGATATTTTAAAAGCTATAAAAACATTAAGCAAACTAGGTAAATATAATTTTAGTCAAGGAACTGTAGTTAGAAACAGAAGAGTTGCTGCTATTGAGGGTAGTGGTGGAACTAAAAAAATGCTTAAAAAATGTAAAAGTAAAAAATTTAAAAACAATGGTGTTTTAGTAAAATTTCCTAAAAAAAAACAGGATCTTAGAGTTGATTTACCTACAGTTGGATTAAAAACTTTAAAACAGTGCAAAACAGCTGGACTTAAAGGAATAGTTCTAAAGAGCAAACAAAATGTATTTCTAGATAAAAGCAAATGCGTTAATTTTGCTAACAAAAACAAAATGTTTATTACAGTTAAATGAAAAAAATATTTGTACTTACTGGAGAACCATCAGGAGATAAATTAGCTTCAACTGTTATTTCTAAACTAAAACAAAATAATTCAGATATTGAATATTCTTGTGTAGGCGGAGTACATTTAAATTCATTAGGTGTAAAATCAATTTATGATCTTAAAGAAATAACCTATATTGGCTTTACAAGTGTTCTGTTGAATTTATTTAAAATTAAAAAAAAAATTAATGAAACTGTAGATAAAATAATAGAATTCAAACCTGACGTTCTATTTAGTGTAGATAGCCCTGATTTTACGTTAAGAGTTGCTGAAAAAGTTAAAAAAATCAATCCTAATATTAAAACTGTTCATTATGTAGCTCCCCAGGTCTGGGTATGGAGAGAGGGTAGAGTAAAGAAATTTAAAAAATTTCTAGATCACATTCTTTTATTGTTTAATTTTGAAAAAAAATATTTTGATAAAGAAAATATTAACAATACATTTGTTGGGCATCCATTGCTTGAAAAAACCAATAAAGCAAAAACTGATTTATCAAATTTAATCA
>CAZABF010000008.1:0-17488 GCA_964483495.1 uncultured Candidatus Pelagibacter sp.
ATATTAGTACATTCCAAGTCACTTGAATCTAGAAAAAAAGATTTTCCACATGTAAGCAATGTAAGTTTTGATGAGCTAACTAGTAATAGCGATATAATTAGTTTTCATTGCAAAGCAGCAGCTGACGGAAAACCTTTAATAACAAAAGAGCATTACAAAAAAATGAAACCAACAGCTTATATAATTAATGCGGCACGTGGCAATATAGTTGATGAAAAAGATTTAAATGACGCTTTAAACGAAAACTTAATAGCTGGGGCTGCAGTAGATGTTTTTTCAAAAGAACCAGCCAAAGAAAATGTTTTGTTTAATAACCCAAAAGCTATATTAACGCCTCATATAGCTGCCTCAACAACAGAAGCTTCAATAACTGTGGCTGAAATGATAGCAAACCAAATATCAGATTTCTTAATAAAAGGTGTTAAGATTCACACGGTATAGCTCAATTATTTAATAGTCGAATTTAAACGGATATTTTTGGAAGCAAATTAAAATCAGCCGTATCTATTCTAGAAGAATATTCTCTTTTCATATTCCATTTCTTTTTAACCCCCGCACTTGCAAGACTTATGGCGGATCTACCATATCTATAATTTGTGCTATCAATTGATTTCATTAAGCTATTTATTTTTTCATCTTTTTCTGATGAAAATAAATTCTTTTTCCCATCATCATTTGATAGCCCTGTTAGTAACACGCCTGCTTTTTGATAACGATAACCATTTTTAAAAATAGTTTCTAAAGCAGACAATGCAGTTTTAACTATTTCAATACTATTATTTGTTCCAATTGGAAAATCAATTGTTTTTGAGTTTGAGTAATGTCCAAACTTACTTTGGAATGGACTTGTTCTAATAAAAACAGTTATTGATTTTGCAATCAAAGACTCTGATCTAATTTTTTCTGAAGCATTCAAGCAATAATTTGCAATTGCTTCTTTTAGTTCTTGAAATTTTTCTACTCTTTGACCAAATGAACGTGATACTACACAGCTCTTTCTTTTTGATACAGTTTTTTCTAAATCAATACAAGGAATACCCCTAAGTTCCATTGCAGTTCTAGAGCTTGAGACATTAGAACTTTTTTTAATCCAAGTGTTAGACATATTTTTTAATTGTTTAGCATTATAAATTCCATTTTCGTGATAAAATTTAGTTAATTGTTTTCCAACACCCCAAACATCATTTATTTCTACTTTCTCTAATATTGGATCGATATTTTCAATTCCAATTAAACTTGTAACTCCAGATTCTTTTTTTTTAGCAATATGATTTGCAACTTTACTTAAAGTTTTTGTTTTAGCTATACCGATGCTAGTTGGTATACCTGTCCACTGTAATACCATTGCTCTAATTTCTTGTGCTACGTTTTCAACTTCATTATCAGGAAAATTTGATAAATCTATAAACGCTTCATCAATTGAATAAACTTCTATATCAGAATTAAATCTTTTAAGAGTTCTCATTACTCTTCTGGACAGATCTCCATATAAAGAATAGTTTGATGAAAAAACATGAACATTGTTTTTAACAATAATATCTTTTGCTTTAAAATAAGGTTCTCCCATTTTTATCCCTAATGCTTTTGCTTCATTAGATCTTGAAACAATACAACCATCATTATTTGATAAAACAACAACAGGTTTTTTTCTTATTTTAGGATTAAATAATCTTTCACATGAAACATAAAAAGAATTACAATCTACAAGTGCTATTTTTTTAGTATGTTGAGTGAATGACATAAGTTACAACTCCCCAAATAAAAACATCTGTTTCTTCATCAATTAAAATTTGATCTTCATAATTTTTAGATCCAGATGTTAGAAATTTTTTATCTCTTTCTTGAACAAAACTTTTAACAACAAGTTCATCATGAACATTTGCTATAACTGTTGAAAAGTTTTTAGGTTTTAAACTTTTATCTACCAACAACAAATCACCATCATTAATTCCAATATCAACCATTGATTTTCCCTGAACTCTTATAATGAAAGTTGCTGGAACATTCTTAATTAGATGAACATTCAAATCTATGTCTTCCTCTATGTAATCTGTTGCAGGCGATGGAAAACCTGCGCCAGCTTTATGTAAATAGTAAGGTATTGTTAACTTCATAAATGTTCTTCTTTTGTTCTCATTAATATAGAAGTTATTCAATAGTGTCAAATAGGTTGTATTTTGAGTCTGAAAGTGAATCGAAAGTGAATCAAAAGGTGAACATTAAGACTATATTTTGTTAGCCTGTGGATAAACATAGCTATAGGCAGCTTCAAAAAAAAAGAATGAAATAAATCACAGGTTGATATAATTCATTAAATCTAATGAAAAAATTAACTTGTCATTGTGGCGCGGTAGAAGCTGAAGTTAAAATACCAGAAAATGGTTTTGAAAAAATTATGCGGTGCAATTGTTCTTTATGCAAAAGAAAAGGATACATAATAGGTGTAGTTGGTCCAGATGATTTTAAAATTGTTAAAGGAGAAAATATTTTAAAACTTTATCAATACCATACAAAAACAGCAAAACATTATTTTTGCTCTGTTTGTGGCATTCATACTCACAACAGACCAAGAAGTAATCCAAAAATATATGGAATAAATGTAGCTTGCGTTGAAGGAATAAATCCTTTTGAATTAGGAGAAATAACTGTAAACGATGGAACCAATCATCCTTTAGATAAATGAAAAAAATAATTTTAATATTAATTTCGTTGGTTTTTTTTATACCAAAGGTGTTTGCAGTAACACTTTCTGAAGCTCTTACTCAAGCTTATAAAAATAATTCTGAATTAAATGCTGAAAGAGAAAATATAAAAGTTTCAGAAGAAGATTTAAATATTTCAAAGGGAGACTATCTTCCAACTTTAACTTTGAGCGGAAGTAAAAGCCAAGAAAAAACACACCAATTAACAAATCAGACAGGGGGAGATGCTTCAGTTACAGATGTTGATCCTCAAACAACCTCAATAACTATAGAACAAACATTAATTGATTTTGGAAGAGATGCAGAAAATGAAAAAAATAAAATTGGAATTAATCTTGCAAAAGCAAAATTACTAAAAAAAGAACAAGATATTTTATACAAAGCAATAGAAGCTTACACAGGACTTATTTTAGCAAATGAAAAATTTGAAATTAATCAGGAAAATGTCAACTTGTTAGAAAGACAAGTTGAGACGGATAGTATTAGGCTTGAAAGAGGCCAGGTTACACTTTCAGATGTTGCACAATCGGAATCTTCTTTAGCGGAAGCTCAAGCAAGATTTATACAAGCTCAAAACGAAGTTTTAACTAGTAAATTAAATTATGAAAATATTATTGGATCACTGTCTAACTCAAAATCGTTAGTTAAAAATTCAACATTAAATTTCATAATACCAAAAAACTTAAATTCAGCAATTGATTTATCGAAAAAAAATAATCCTGATTTAACCATTGCTAAATTAGAATATGAGCAATCTGAAAAAGATACAATAATTGCAAAATCAGACTTATCACCAACTGCTAAATTATCCTTTGAAAAAACTTATAGTGAAGATTTAAATTCTACTTATGATGAAAAAGAAAAAGATATTTTAAAAGCCACGGTGTCTTGGCCTTTTTATTCAGGTGGAAAAAATAGAGCCACTTATAAAAAAAATAAAAATTTACAAACTAGAAAAAGATTGCTTTTAGATAATACAACCAAGACAAACGAAACAAATGTTGCAAGTGCTTGGTCAAATTTTCAATCTAGTAAAAGTTTATTAAATTCAGTGGAGTTACAAGTCAGAGCTGCAGAAATTGCAAATGAAGGAATTACCGCTGAGTACCAAAGCGGTCTTGGAAGAACTACTCTTGAAGTTATTCAATCAAATTCCTTTTTGTTAAATGCTCAAATTTCATTAGCTAATTCAGAAAGAAACTATCTTCTTTCCCAATTCAATCTCTTAAAATCGATTGGATTGCTTAATAGCAACTATTTAAAAATCAAATAAATCAACGTTTTTGAACTTAAAAAAAGATTTTTATTGCCAATGAGAACAAAATGTGTACATTTAAAACATGATTCGACTGTTAAAAAACGTAAAAAAAGAGGCAAAAAATGACTAAAAATAACTTAAAAGTGGTCAAATCCACTAAAGACAAAGAATTGGAAAACAAAGAGAAAAATAAAGCTCTAGAAGCAGCAATTAACCAAATAACAGACAACTTTGGAAAAGGATCTGTAATGAAGCTAGGCCAACAAAAAGCTATGGATGTTGAGTCTGTTTCAACAGGATCTTTAAGCTTAGACCTTGCACTTGGTATTGGAGGATTGCCAAAAGGAAGAATTATTGAAATTTATGGACCAGAGTCTTCTGGAAAAACAACATTGGCTTTACAAGTTGTAGCTGAAGCACAAAAAGCAGGAGGTATTTGCGGATTTGTTGATGCAGAGCATGCACTAGACCCAGTTTATGCAAAAAAATTAGGTGTTAATACTGAAGAGTTATTAATTTCTCAACCAGATACTGGTGAGCAAGCTTTAGAAATTACTGATACTTTAATTAAATCGGGATCAATGTCAGTTATTGTAATTGACTCTGTTGCAGCATTAACTCCAAGAGCGGAAATTGAAGGAGAAATGGGAGATCATCATGTAGGTCTTCAATCAAGATTAATGAGTCAAGCATTAAGAAAATTAACTGGTTCAGTTTCAAAAACAAACACAATGGTTATTTTCATTAACCAAATTAGAATGAAAATTGGTGTAATGTTTGGAAGTCCTGAGACAACTTCAGGAGGAAATGCATTAAAATTCTATGCATCAGTTAGAATGGATATAAGAAGAATAGGTGCTATCAAAGATAAAGAAGAGATTATTGGAAATGCAACTAGGGTAAAAGTTGTTAAAAATAAAGTTGCACCACCATTTAAGGTAGTTGAATTTGATTTAATGTATGGAAAAGGAATAAGCAAAACTGGCGAACTGATTGATCTTGGAGCAAAAGCAGAAATTGTTGAAAAATCAGGCGCTTGGTACGCTTACAAAGGTGAAAAAATTGGACAAGGAAAAGAAAATGCAAAACTATTTCTTGAACAAAATCCTAAGGCTGCAGCAGAAATAGAAATGGCAATAAGAGAAAAAGCTGGTCTTATTTCTGAAAAAATTGAAGGCAATCCAATTGAAAAAGAAAAAGTAGAATCTGCAGAAGAAGTACCTACAAAAAAAAATTAGTATATAACTTTTAGTTATCTAAAAGGCGCTCTTTTGGGCGCCTTTTTTCCCTATAGATATATAGACATCATATAAAAAAGCTGTATTTTAGAAATATGGCAGACAAAACACTCAATGAAATCAGAAGTTCTTTTCTCAAGTATTTTGAGAAGAACGATCATAAAATTGTGGAATCTAGCAATTTAGTTCCAAATAATGATCCAACATTAATGTTTGCAAACTCAGGAATGGTTCAGTTTAAAAATGTTTTTACTGGTTTAGAAAAAAGAGATTATAAAAGAGCCACTACATCTCAAAAGTGTGTAAGAGCAGGCGGAAAACATAACGACCTTGAAAATGTTGGTTATACTCCAAGGCATCACACTTTTTTTGAAATGTTAGGAAATTTTTCTTTTGGTGATTATTTTAAAGAAAAAGCAATTAAATTAGCTTGGGATTTAGTTACAAAAGACTTTGGTTTAAACAAAAATAGGCTGTATTTCACGGTTTTTAACGAAGATGAAGAAGCTTTTAATCTTTGGAAAAAAATAACAGGATTAGGAGAAGATAAAATAATTAAGATTTCAACATCAGATAATTTTTGGTCGATGGGTGAAACAGGCCCTTGTGGCCCTTGTTCTGAAATATTTTATGATCATGGCGATCAACTTAAAGGTGGTTTACCAGGCACAAAAGATCAAGATGGAGATAGATACATTGAAATTTGGAATTTAGTATTTATGCAATTTGAGCAAGTTTCAAAAGATAAAAGAATAAATTTACCAAAACCATCAGTAGACACGGGAATGGGATTGGAGAGAATTACAGCTTTATTACAAGGCACACATGATAATTATGAAACAGACCATTTTAAAAAATTAATAAATTCAATTTCAGAAGCAGTTAAAATAAAACCTGATCAAAAAAACATTTCAAGTTTTAGAGTAATTGCAGATCACTTAAGAGCAAGTTCATTTTTAATTGCAGAAGGTGTTCTACCCTCAAATGAAGGGAGAGGTTATGTATTAAGAAGAATTATGAGAAGAGGAATGAGACATTCTCACTTGTTAGGTTCGAAACAACCAATTTTTTTTAATATTTTTAAAACTTTAATGGATGAGATGTCAGGAAATTATCCAGAGCTTGTAAGAGCTGAGTCATTAATTAAAGAAACTTTAAAAACCGAAGAAGAAAAATTCTTAGTTTTATTAGAAAGAGGAATGAAAATTTTAAATGATGAAATTTCAAAAATTGACAAAGTCTTACCAGGAGAAGTAGCTTTTAAATTATACGATACCTATGGATTTCCTCTAGATTTAACCGAGGATATTTTAAAAAATAAATCATTAAAAATTGATAATAAAAAATTTGATACTCTAATGAAGGAGAGTAGAGAACTTGCTAAAAAAAATTGGAAAGGTTCGGGGGATAGTTCAGTTAATGAGATATGGTTTGGAATTAAAGATAGACTAGGCCCTACAGAATTTTTAGGTTATGAAACAAATCAAGCAGAAGGAAAGATTTTATCACTATTAAAAGATAACAAAGAGGTAAAAAGTTTATCTACAAGTGACGAAGGTATGCTGATTACCAATCAAACACCTTTTTATGGTGAGTCAGGTGGACAAGTAGGCGATACTGGAGAAATTACTTCAGGAGAATTTAAATTTGAAGTCAACGATGTTCAAAAACATTTAGGAGACTTATTTGTACACTACGGTAAAGTTATCAAAGGATCTATCAAAGTAAACGATAATGTTGAAATGAAAATTGATGTCGAAAGAAGAAACAATGTTAGAGCTTATCATTCAGCAACACATTTATTACATGAATCATTAAGAAGAGTACTTGGTACTCATGTTACTCAAAAAGGCTCTTTAGTTGAACCTGATCGATTAAGATTTGATTTTAGCCACATGAAACCAATCTCAACAGACGAAATTATAAAAATAGAAAATTTTGTAAATTCTATGGTTGAGAAAAAATCTGAAGTAAAAACAAGAATTATGACTCCAAAAGAAGCAGTTGATAATGGTGCATTAGCTCTATTTGGTGAAAAATACGGAGATGAAGTTAGAGTTTTATCAATGGGTAGTGAAAAAAACCGTTATTTTTCAACAGAATTGTGTGGAGGAACTCATGCAAGAAACACAGGAGATATTGGAAAATTTAAAATTATTAACCAATCTTCTATAGCAGCTGGAGTAAGAAGAGTTGAAGCTTTAAGAGACAAACAATTACAAGAATATTTAAATAAAAAGGAAAAACTCAGCGATCTTAAAAGTCAGAAAAGTGAAGAAACAATAAAAGATCTATCTCAAAAAATAATTAAATTAGGAGGAAAACCTAATATAAGTAACGATAATCAGCAAACTTTGATTAAAGACTTAACAAAACATTATGAACAACTTTTGGTTAAGTCAACCTTAAGCGATAAATCGAAAAATATTATTAATGATCAAACTATAAATAATGTCAAAGTAAGACTTCAAAAGGTAATTGATTTACCTCCTAAGGATCTAAGAAAACTAGTTGATAGTGGAAAAAAGGAATTAGGAGAGGGCATTATAATTGTTTTTGCTATCAAAGGTGAAAAAATTGGATTAGCAATTGGTGTTACTGAAAAGCATACAAAAAAATATAATGCAGTTAAATTTGCTAAAATTGGATCAGAAATTATAGGTGGTAAAGGGGGTGGAGGCAGACCTGACTTTGCTCAAGCTGGAGGAACCGATAGTTCAAAAATAGATTCTGCTTTCGATAAAATCAAAGATTTAATTTAGTTTTTTTTTGAGATTTCCATCAATTTCGTCTAGAAATTGATTTGTTGTAAGATATTTACTTGATGGACCAATCAAAATTGCCAAATCTTTTGTCATTAAACCGTTTTCAACTGTTTCAATACAAACATTTTCCAAAGTTTTTACAAATTTTTTTAACTCTTCGTTGCCGTCCATTTTTCCTCTATGATAAAGACCTCTTGCCCATGCAAAAATAGACGCTATTGGATTTGTTGATGTTTCTTTACCTTGTTGATGTAGCCTGTAATGTCTAGTAACAGTTCCATGCGCAGCTTCAGCTTCTATTGTTTTTCCATCGGGTGACATTAAAACGCTTGTCATAAGACCCAAAGACCCAAACCCTTGAGCAATCGTATCTGATTGTACATCTCCATCATAGTTTTTACATGCCCAGATGTAGTTTCCATTCCATTTCATAGCACACGCTACCATATCATCTATAAGTCTGTGTTCATAAGTTAATTTTTTTTCTTTAAATTTTTCTTTAAATTCTTTTTCATAAACTTCTTGAAATAAATCTTTAAAACGGCCATCGTATTTTTTCAAAATTGTATTTTTAGTTGAAAGATAAACTGGCCACTTTCTATTAAGTCCATAATTCATACATGATCTTGCAAAATCTTTTATTGATTGATCTAAGTTGTACATTGATAGCGCAACACCTGGCCCTGGAAAATTAAATACTTCGAATTCTTTTTTTTCATTTCCGTCTTCTGATGTCCATTTTATTTCTAATTTTCCCTTACCAGGAACTTTAAAATCAGTTGCTCTATATTGATCTCCAAAAGCATGTCTACCTATGCAAATTGGATTAGTCCAACTTGGAACTAGTTTTGGAATATTTTTACATATTATTGGCTCTCTAAAAACAGTTCCACCTAAAATATTTCTTATTGTTCCATTAGGAGATCTCCACATTTTTTTTAAATTGAATTCTTTTACCCTTGCTTCGTCAGCTGTGATAGTTGCACATTTAATTCCAACACCATTTTTTTTGATAGCATTTGCACAATCTATTGTAATCTGATCGTTAGTGGCATCTCTGCTTTTTATGCCTAGGTCATAATACTCAATTCCTAAATCTAAATATGGAAGAATTAATTTTTTTTTAATGAACTCCCATATGACTCTAGTCATTTCGTCACCATCTAGCTCAACAATTTGATTTTTTACCTTAATTTTGCTCATATTTAGATGTATCTAAGTAATTGAATTTCGTGTTTTTATATACATATTAACCTAAAAATTATCAAAAGAAATAATTATGCTAGATAGAGTTTTTCCAAAAATTCACACTGAAGGATATAAGTTTTTAGTTATATTCGTATCAGCCACTATAATTCTGTATTTTATTCATGGATTTTTAGGATTTATTGGTCTTGTTTTATCGATCTGGGTTTATTATTTTTTTAGAGACCCTGAAAGAGTATCAATTGATGACGATAATTATCTTACAAGCCCTGCAGACGGTTTAGTATTGCAAATATTAGAAACCAATGGTCCAAAAGAACTTGAACTTGAAAATAAAAAGTTCACCAAGATAAGTATTTTTATGAATGTATTTGATTGTCATGTAAACAGAACTCCTTGTGCAGGAAAAATTTCACAAATAATGTATAAATCTGGAAAATTTATTAATGCATCTCTTGATAAGGCGAGTGAAGAAAATGAAAGAAATTATTATAAAATTCAAAATAGTTTGGGAGAAGATATTATAGTAGTCCAAATTGCTGGATTGATTGCCAGGAGAATTGTATGTGAATCTCATGAAAGCCAAGAACTTAAACAAGGCGAAAGAATTGGGATGATTAGATTTGGAAGCAGAGCTGATGTTTATTTTGAAAATTATAAACCATTGGTAAAAGTTAATCAAAAAACTGTTGCTGGAGAAACCTTGTTAGCAAGAAAACAATAAATGGAACAACAAAAAAAAAATTTTAAAATAGTAAGCAATAAAAAGACAAGAGTAATTTTACCAAACATGTTTACTCTTGTTGGAGTATGTATCGGTCTAAGTTCAATTAAATTTGCTTTTGATGAAAAATTTACTTTATCGGTAATTGCAATAATAGTTGCTGCAATTATAGATGGTCTGGATGGTAGAATTGCAAGACTTATACAAGGCACAACAAAAATTGGGAAAGAACTAGATTCTTTAACAGATGTAATTAGTTTTGGAGTTGCGCCTGCGTTTATAATGTATTTTTGGAAATTAAATGAGTTAGGAAGAATTGGTTGGTTTATTTGTTTGATTTATGTTGTTTGTGTAGCTTTAAGGTTGGCAAGATTTAACGTAAATTCTGGACAAGAACCATCATGGAGAGATAATTTTTTTGAAGGAGTTCCTTCACCAGCCGGAGGAGTATTAGTTTTGATGCCATTAATATATAGTTTAAGTGATATTCAAATCTTAAATATTAATTATGATTTTTTTGTTCCAATATTATTTGTAGCGGTATCAATTTTATTGATAAGTAAAGCTCCTACCTATGCATTAAAAAAAATATCTGTTCCTAGAAGTATGACAATATTTCTTCTACTTGGAGTAGTTTTGTATTTTGGTTTATTGTTAATTTATACTTTTAATGCGATAGCAATATCAGGGTTAATATATTTTATCTTGTTACCAGTAAGTTTTATACATTATAATAATTTGAGCAAAAAGTTTAAAGAGCAAGATATTTCAAACGAGGAACACGAAGATATCTTATAGATGAAAAATAACACAATAGTTTCTTTAGCAGATTCAAATTATTTTGACTTATTAAATGAATTAGTAGACTCAATTTTAAAATTTTCCGAAAGTAAAGAAGTAGATATATGTATACTCGATGCAGGATTATCAGATGAACAAAAAAATATTCTATCAACAAAAGTAAAAGAAATAAAAAAAGCAGAATGGGACATAGAAGTGCCCGGATATAAAGTAGGAGAAAAAGAATGGCTAAAAAGCCAAGTATCAAGAGGTTTTTTGCCAAAATACTTTCCAGGATATAAAAAATATTTATGGATCGATTGTGATGCGTGGGTACACGATTGGTCTTCAGTAGAATTGTACTTTAAGGCATGCGAAGGTGGAAAGTTGGGCATAACACAAACAATGGGCCCTGGATACAGGATTATGTCAAAAGTAAAATGGTTATTTGGTAAATTTGCAATAATTAAATCTCAAAATTTTAAACATGCTATAAGTTCAAATATTGGATTAGAGAAAGCAAGAAAACTTGCATTCGCACCACATATAAATATTGGAGTTTTTTCATTGGAAGAAAACTCACCATGCTGGAAAAGTTGGCAAGAAAATTTAAAAACAACTTTGAGTTCAGGAAAAGTTTTTGGTTCAGAAGGATTAGCAATTAATATGAGTGTTTATGTTGATGAAGTGGATACAGAATTTCTTCCTCTAAATTGTAATTGGATAGCAAGTAATTTATTACCAAAATACGATGAACAAAATCAAATATTTGTAGAACCATTTTTGCCAAATTATAAAATTGGAATTATGCATTTGGCTGCTGGTTTATGGAAAAACAATAAAGATATGAGAGTTGATAAAAGTGTTGAAATTGAAATTAAAACTTTAACAAATAAAATTATTTCCAAAAGCCTAAGGTACAATAGCTAGTTGAAAAAAAATAAAATTTCTAAAAATTGGATAAATAAACAAAGAAGAGATATTTTCGTTAGACGGTCAAAAGTAGAGGGGTACAGATCTAGAGCAGTTTACAAACTTCAAGAAATTGATCAAAAGTTTAAGATTTTTAAGAACGGAATATCTGTTATAGATCTTGGTGCTGCACCAGGTAGTTGGTCACAATATGCTTTAAAAAATATTAAAAATGGAAAAATTGTTTCAATAGATCTTAAAGATTTTGAAAAAATTGGAAACATTCATCAAATCAAGGGCGATTTTACAGATGACAGTTATAAAAAGAAAATCATAGATTATTTTGGTACAAAGGTAGATGTTGTGCTTTCAGATATGGCTGTAAATACTACTGGTAATAAAAATCTAGACTCAATTTATACCGGCGAATTATGCATGGAAGCTATGAATTTCTCAAAAGAAACATTAAAAAATGATGGAAAATTTATTTCCAAAATATTCATGGGCTCTACTTTTAACGAAATAGTAAGTGAGGCAAAAAAAATATTTAAAGAAAATAAAGTTTTTAAACCTCTTGCCAGCAAAAAAGGCTCTAAAGAAAGTTTTATTATTTGTAAATTTTTACGATAGGTCCTCTTTTAATTTTTAAAGAATCATATATACAAGGACATGGATCCTATTAAAGAAGCTCTTACATTTGATGACGTTTTGCTATCCCCAAATTATTCTGAAGTTTTGCCATCAGAAGTTTTTACAAACACATCTTTATCAAAAAATTTAAAACTCAAAATTCCAATACTTTCGTCAGCCATGGATACAGTTACAGAATCAAAAATGGCAATTACAATTGCTAAAGCGGGAGGATTGGGAGTTATTCACAGAAATCTAGAAATAAATAAACAAATATCGGAAATAAAAAAAGTTAAATCAAAAAAACTATTAGTAGGCGCTGCAGTAGGAGCGGGACCATTAGAAATTAAGAGAGCCGAAGCTATATTAAAAGAAAATGTAGATTTAATAGTAGTTGATACAGCTCATGGACATACTAAAAAAGTAGCTGAGATCATAAAAAAAATTAAAAAATTAAAGTCAAAAAAAACCACTCTTTGTGCAGGAAATATTGCTACAGCTGATGCAGCAAAATTTTTAATTAACCTAGGAGTTGATGTAATTAAAGTTGGAATAGGGCCAGGATCTATATGTACTACTAGACTTGTAGCAGGAATAGGTGTGCCTCAATTAAGCGCAATTCTTTCAGCAAGAAAAGGAATAGGAAATAATAAGATAACTTTAATTGCAGACGGAGGAATAAAATTTTCTGGAGACATTCCTAAGGCATTAGCAGCAGGCGCCGATGCTGTAATGATAGGATCTTTGTTTGCAGGAACAAAGGAGTCTCCTGGAAAAATTATAAAAAAAAATGGAAAATATTTTAAAAGTTTTAGAGGCATGGGTTCTATAGGTGCAATGAACAAAGGTTCGGCAGATAGATATTTTCAAACTAAACAAAAAGATACATCGAAATATGTGCCCGAAGGTGTTGAAGGATTAGTAAAATACAAAGGACCTGTTGAAAAAATAGTTTTCCAACTTATAGGTGGTCTTAAATCTTCTATGGGATATTTAGGATCGAAAAATGTAAAAAATTTAAGAATTAAACCAAAATTCGTTAAAATAACTAAAGCCGGTTTTTACGAAAGTATGGTACATAATATAGATCAGGTTCTAAAATAATATGACTAAATTTTTTAAATTTGCTTTATTAATTTTTATAATAATAACGTCACACGCAATTGGTAAGGAAAATTTTTTCAATGAGGCAAAAAATTTATTTGACAATGGAAAAATAAAAGAGTCAAAATTATTATTTCAAAGAAATATTGTTTTTAATCCAAAAGATTCAAAATCTTATTTATATTTAGCGAAAATTTATGAAACAGAAGAAAACGAAACAGAAAAGGAAAAAAATATTAATACTACATTGTTATTAGAATCAGATAATGAAGAAGCAATGTATATGTTAATTGATATTAAATTAAAAAAATCAGATTTTGAAAAAGTAAAAAAGTTAAGAACTCAATTTGAAGTGATTTGTAAATCATTATGTTCCAAAATTGAATCAATAGATGAAAGATTAAAAAATATTGAATCTAAAAATGAGTCTTGAAGAAAATCTAAATAAGATTTTAATCATAGATTTTGGCTCTCAATTCACGCAGTTAATAGCAAGAAGAATCAGAGATCTGGGGGCATATTCACAAATTATTAGTCATAAAAAAGCAAATGATTTAATTACAATTAAAAAAGATACTTCAGGTATAATTCTATCTGGTGGACCCTTAAATGTTTATGAAATAAGTAAAGTTAAATTTAATAAAAAAATATTAAATTTAGGTATTCCAATATTAGGAATTTGCTTTGGACATCAAATTATTTCAAAAGAACTAGGAGGAAAAGTAAAAAAATCCAAATCAAGAGAGTTTGGCCTAGCTAAAGTAAAAAAAATTAACAATAGCATTTTAACAAAAAATTTTTTTAATAAAAAAGGTTTCAATAATGTTTGGATGAGCCATTCCGATGAAGTTTCAAAACTTCCAAAAGACTTTAAAGTAATAGCTTCTAGCAACAATTCCAAACTAGCTGCAATAGAAAATTCAAAAAAGAAAATTTTTGGCATTCAATTTCACCCAGAGGTAACTCACACTCAAAATGGAAAAAAATTGTTAAAAAATTTTGTATTTTCAGTCTGCAAATTTAAAAAGAATTGGTCTTCTAAACAACAAAAAAAAAGATTGATTAAAGAAGTAAGAAAACAGGTTGGCAAATCTAAAGTAATTTGTGCATTATCCGGGGGTGTTGACAGTAGCGTTGTTGCAAAATTGCTGAGTACAGCAATTGGGAAAAACTTAATTTGTATTTTCGTTAATACCGGATTGCTAAGAAAAAATGAAGAAAAACAAGTAATAAATACATTTAAAAAACGTTTTAAAATTAATCTTATTTATGTAAATGCAAAAAATACTTTTCTTAAAAAACTCAAAAAAGTTTCGGATCCTGAAAAAAAAAGAAAAATAATTGGAAATTTATTTATTAAAATCTTTGAAAAATATGCAAAAAAAATAAAGAATATACAGTTTTTAGCTCAGGGAACCCTTTATCCAGATTTAATTGAAAGCAAATCGGTTACAGGCAGCCAAACATCAAAAATTAAATCTCACCATAATGTGGGAGGTTTGCCTAAAAAAATGAACTTAAAATTAGTTGAACCATTAAAATATTTATTTAAGGATGAAGTTAGAAAATTAGGTCTTGAACTAAAATTAAATCAAGAAATAGTTTTTAGACATCCATTTCCAGGACCAGGTTTAGCAATAAGGATGCCAGGCATAATAACAGAAGAAAAAATAAGAATTTTACAAGAAGCAGACTCTTATTTTATTCAAGCTCTTAAAAAGCATAATTTATATAATAAAATTTGGCAGGCTTATGCTGCTTTGCTTCCAGTCAAAACAGTTGGTGTCATGGGTGATAATAGAACTTATGAATATGTTTGTTTATTAAGAGCAATAACTTCAGAAGATGGAATGACAGCTGATTTTTTTGAATTTAAAAAAGAATTTATGCAATATATTTCAAATAAAATAATAAATAATATAAAAGGTATAAATAGAGTTGTGTATGATGTAACTTCCAAACCACCCAGCACAATTGAATTAGAATAATGAGTAAAAAAATAAAAAAAATAATTAATAAAAAAAATAAATCTAAAATTATTTGTCTTACAGCTTATTCAAAAAATGTTGCTGAAGCGATAGATCCATATACAGATATTATTTTAATTGGAGATTCACTAGGATCGGTTCTTTACAATTATACCACTACTAGAAGCGTTACACTTCATACTATGATTGAACATTCAAAAAGTGCCCGCCAAGGAATAAAAAATAGCTTAATGGTAGTTGATATGCCATATAAAACTTATAATAATAAAAGTGAAGCTCTTCGAAATGCAAAAAAAATAATTAAACAAACTAAATGTGATGCAGTTAAACTCGAAGGAGGATCTTCAATTTCAAAAGTAATAGAGCATTTAGTTAAAAATAAAATTCCTGTTATGGGGCATTTAGGAATTTTACCTCAAAGTGTAAAAGGGAAATTTAAATCTAAAGGCAAAGAACCCAGAGAAAGAAAAAAAATTTTAAATGACGCTAAACTATTACAAAAAAAAGGAGTATTTTCTATTGTTTTAGAATGTGTAGAAACAACACTTGCAAAAGAAATTACCAAGATATTGAAAATTCCAACTATTGGCATTGGTTCTTCCCAACATTGCGATGGACAGATTTTAGTTATCGATGATTTAATCGGATTAAATGAAACAAAAATAAAATTTGTTAAAAAATTTGGAGATATTAAGAAAAATATTCGTCATGCTGTATACAAATATAAGAAAGAAGTATTAAGTAAAAAATATCCTACAAAAAAACATTCTTATTAAAAATATTTTATAAATTTTTCATTTATTTTTAATATTTCTAGATCTACAAGACCGCCAATTATTAATTGAATGGCTACTAATAAAATAAAACCTAGGCCTACATAAGCTATCCAAATATTTCTTTGAATATAGTTGGCCAGGTAAGTTGCTAAGGCACCTGTCAATATAACAGATAAAACAAGACCAAATATCATAAATTCAAAATAATCTTTTGCTGCACCTACAACTCCTATTACGTTATCAAAACTTATAGTGATATCTGCAAATAAGACTTTATAAACGCTTTCTATAAAAGAAGGTTCTTTAGATTTTTTTGTTGGTGATTTTATTTTTTTTATTTCAAATAAATCTTTTCTTAGATCGTTAACTATCCATATTAAAAGCAATCCACCAAGAATTTTAATAAAATAAAATTTAAAAAGATAAGTAGCAAATAGTGCAAAGATTATTTTAAATACTAAAGCTCCAGCTACACCCCAATATATTATTTGTTTTCTATTTTTTGGTACAAAACTAGCAGCTATTAATCCAATAATAATAGCGTTATCTGCAGCTAGAATTATATCAATAAATATAATTTGTGATAGAATTAAAATTTGTTCGATCAAGATGAAATTATAATATTAGAAAATTAATATAATTCAATCCAAAATAATTAAATTATATTTTAAATAAAAAAAAATCTAATTATTTTTAATCATTTAAATAAATTTTTTCATTTTATTTAATGGTTTTAAATATAAACCATTATCTAGCAAATTATCCCTTATAGATTTTGCTGTGGACAATGAACTTTCGTTATCTCCATGTATACAGACAGAGTCAATTTCACAAGGTATTTTTTTTCCACTAAAGCAATTAAGAGCTTGGTTTTGTACCATGCTTAAAACGTGTTTTTTTGCTTCATCTGGGTCTGTAATCAACGCATTTTGTTTTTTTCTAGAAACAAGATTGCCATCATCTTCGTAATTCCGATCTGCAAATATCTCACATGCTATTTTCATATTTAATTTTTTTGCAGCTTCTTCCATTTTAGATCCTGTTGGAACTAAATAAATAAGATCTTTGCTTATTTCATTTATGGATTTGGCAAGTGTTGTTGCTAATTCAATATCTTCACAAGCCATGTTGTTTAATGCTCCATGAGGCTTGATGTGAGTTACAATTTCTCCATGTTTGGATGCTATCTCTTGTAAAATTGCATATTGATCAATTATTAGTTTTCTAATTTCTGAAGAGGATAAATTCATTCTTTTTCTTCCAAAATTTTCTGGATCATTAAAAGAAGGATGAGCGCCAATGCTAACTCCATTTTTTTTAGATATTTCAACTACTTGATTCATCGACTCATCATCGCCAGCATGATATCCACAGGCCACATTTGCGGAATTTACTATATTTAGTA
>CAZABF010000009.1:0-16379 GCA_964483495.1 uncultured Candidatus Pelagibacter sp.
AAATATTTAATTTTTATTATGGATGGTGGAAAAATATTGATAAATTTATTTTATTTTTAATTTTATTTCTTTTTTCTCTTAGTTTGTTTTTTTCATTAGTTTCAACCTCTATAATTGCTTCGGACAAATTAAATACTAATACCTATTATTTTTTTATAAAACATTTGCTTTTTATAATTCTTGGTGTGTTTATTTTGATTACTTTTTCCGCAATTGATAAAAAGAAATTATTTCAAGTTTCAAAGTATTTATTTTTAATTTTCTTTATATTTTTAGCTTTAGTTCCATTTATAGGCCTCGAAGTAAAAGGTTCTACGAGGTGGATAAACTTGCCTCTAATTCCAAGATTTCAACCTATTGAAATTTTAAAACCTTTTTTAATAGTAATGATAGCAACTGTTTTTACATTAAATAATCAAAAACATCTTTATTTTAAATATCTATTCAGTTTTTTTATAATTTTTCCAGTGATTTTATTTTTAATTTCTCAACCGGATTTAGGTCAAACTATATTAATAGTTCTTACTTGGTTTTCATTGATATTTGTTTCGGGAATTAATTTATTATTTTTTTTAGGACTTTTTGTGTTAACTTTTTCAATATTATTTTACCTAATTTTCTATGTCTCAAAATTCGAGTACATAAAAAATAGATTATTTTCATTTATAGATCCAAATTCAGGTAATAATTATCAATCCGAAAGAGCTTCTGAAGCGATTTCAAACGGAGGTTTTTTTGGTCAAGGAATTGGAGAGGGCACTTTAAATTCAAAAGTACCAGAAGCACACACAGATTATATTATTTCAGTAATCTCTGAGGAATTTGGAGTAATAATTGTTTTAGCAATAATGATAATTTTTCTAATATTATCTTACAACATATTAAAAAAAATAAACAATGAAAGCGATGACAAGGTTAAACTAATTTTGGTTGGAATAGCATCTATAATTTTATTTCAAACTTTTATTCATATAGGGGTTAATGTAAGATTGTTGCCAACTACTGGAATGACTTTACCATTTTTAAGTTATGGAGGCTCATCAATTGTAAGCACATCTGTATTGTCTGGAATTATATTAAATTTAACAAAAAGAAAAATAAGTCAGTGAAAAAAAAAATATTAATTAGCACAGGTGGCTCTGGTGGTCATACTATTCCTGCAATTACCTTATATGAACATTTAAAGAATGACTTTGAAATTTTTTTAACATCAGACAAAAGAGGAGCCAAATATATTAACAAAAATATTTATAATTATAAATTAATTGAAATTCCAAGAATTTCAAAAAATTTTTTTAAATTTCCTTATATATTATTATTTTTAATAGTTTCTTTTTTTAAATCATTTTTCTTTATGAAAAAAAATAATATTCAAATATTGATTAGTACAGGCGGATATATGTCTTTGCCCCTATGTCTATCTGCAAAAATGTTAAAAATAAAAATTTATTTATTTGAACCAAATATTTTAATTGGCAGATTAAATAAATTTTTTCTCAAATTTTCAGAAAAAATTATTTCTTATTCAAAAAATTTAAAAAATTTTCCAGAAAAATATAAACATAAAATTTTTTTTATAGATCCCTTGCTAAGAAAAAAAATCTATCAAGAAAAAAAAATTTTTGAAAATAAAATTAAAAAACCATTTACAATATTAATTATAGGAGGAAGCCAAGGAGCAGATTTTTTTGATAACGAAATTAGTGAACTGATGATTGATTTATTTAAAGATTATAAAATTTCATTAATTCAACAAATAACAGACGAGAAGAAAAAAAAAATAATTGAAAAAAAATATATAGAAATTGGCATACAAAACGAACTATTTAGTTTTAATGAAGAAATATTTCAAAAATATAATCAGATAGATTTTGCAATTACAAGATCAGGAGCTTCTACAATTTCAGAATTAACTTTTTTTAATGTTCCTTTTCTAGCAATACCTTTGCCCGAATCAAAAGATAATCACCAATTTTACAATGCTAAAGATTATTTTGATAAAAAACTTTGCTGGTTACTCAACCAGTCTGATTATAAAAAAGAAAATTTAAAAGAATTTATTTTAAATTTAATACAGAATCCTGAAGATTATTTCGAAAAAAAAAATAATATGACTAAATTTTCTTATCAAAACACTTGGAATAATATAAATCAAAAGTTATTAGCTTTAATAAATGAAAATTAAATTAGCAAAATCAGAATTAATTCATTTTGTTGGAATTGGTGGAATTGGAATGAGCGGTTTAGCTCTGATAATGAAAGATCTAGGATTTAAAGTACAAGGAAGCGATATTTTAAATAATAAAAATATAGAAAGAGTTAAACAAAAGAAAATTAAAATATATATAGGACACAAAAAACAAAACATTAATAAATCAACTATCTTAGTTATTTCGTCTGCGATTAAAGCAAATAACCCTGAATTACAATTTGCAAAAAAAAGAAAAATACCAATTTACATAAGAGGTGAAATGTTGGCCAACGTTGTCTCCTTAATGAAAAATATTGTAGTTGCTGGTTCACATGGAAAAACTACTACTACTTCATTGATATCTAGTATTTTTGCTCATGCAAAAATAGATCCAACTGTGATTAATGGAGGAGTTTTAAATTCATTTAGTGGCTCAGCAAAATTAGGAAAAAGCGATTGGTGTATTTTAGAATCTGATGAATCGGATGGAAGTTTTATCAAAATACCATCAACTTATTCAATAGTTACAAATATTGATAAAGAGCATTTAGATTATTATAAATCTTTAGAAGTTTTAAAAAAAAATTTTATTAATTTTATAGAAAAAACTCCATCATTTGGAAAGACCTTTATATGTTTAGATGATAAAAATAATAGCCAAGTAATTAAAAAAATTAGCAATCTAAATTACAATACTTATGGAATAAGCAAATTATCAAATTTTAAAATATTAAATGTTTTACAAAAAGAAAGTTATTCTAAATTTGATTTAAAAATAAGTTTACCAGGAGCAAAAGAAAATTTTATTAAAAATATTAAAATTCCTCTTATTGGCCTTCATAATATAAGAAACTCTACCGCAGCAGCTGCAGTTGCCTTTTCAGTTGGTATACCAATTAAAATTATAAAAAAAGGATTAGAAAAATTTTCTGGTGTTCAAAGAAGATTTACTAAAGTTTTTTCTTTTCAAAATGTTCCATTTTTTGATGATTATGCTCACCATCCAACAGAAATTACCGAAGTACTAGATGGTGTAAGAGAAGTTTACAAAAAAAAAGAAATAATATGTATTTTTCAACCCCACAGAATTTCTAGGTTAAAAAATTTACATGAAGAATTTTCCAAATCATTTAAAAAAGCCGACACTGTAATTTTATGTCCAGTATATAAAGCTGGTGAGAATATAAAATTAGGATTTAGTTATAATAATTTTGCAAAAAAAATAATAAAAAATTCAAAAGTAAAATTAATCTTAATTAGAAATAAGCTAGATTTAATAAAATATGTAAATCAAAATATATATGGTGATAAAATAGCCATAGGAATGGGTGCCGGCTCAATCTCTAATTGGATGAGGGATCTGCCAAAATATATTAGATAATGAATATTAATAATCTTGAAAATAAATTCAAAAATTTTAGTGGAAGAATATACTTTAACTATAGTCTTAAAAATCTAAATTGGTTTAATATAGGAGGAAATACAAAAATTTATTTTAAACCTGACACTCTTCAAGATTTAATAGAATTTTTAAAACTATACAAATATGAAGAAAAATTGTTTGTTATAGGTGCTGGTTCAAATGTTTTATTTAAAGATGATATATTTGAAGGCACAGTAATAAAATTAGGTAAAAATTTTTCAAGAATTTCATTGCTAAATGAAAATACTATAATTGCTGGAAGTGGAGCCTTAGACAAATCACTATCTGAATTTGCTTTGAAAAATAGTTTAGGGGGATTTGAATTTTTATCTTGTATACCAGGCACTGTTGGAGGAGGTATAAGAATGAATTCCGGATGTTTTGAGAGCGAATTTAAGGATATTTTAATTTCAGTTCAAGCTGTTAATAGATTAGGTGAAGTTTTAACAATACCATCAAAAGATATAATATTTGGTTATAGATCGTGTAATTTAGCGGAAGATCTGATTTTTTTAAGTGCATCCTTTAAAGGAAATAAAAAAAAAAAAGAAGAAATTGAGAAAGAAACAAATAATTTAAAAACCAAAAAAGAAAAAGCTCAACCAACCAGAATTAAAACTGGTGGAAGTACATTTAAGAATCCAATAAAACAAACTAATAAAAAAGTTTGGGAAATAATTAAAGAATCTGTGCCAAACGATATTCAATTTGGTGATGCAATTATATCAGATAAGCACGCAAATTTTTTTATAAACAAAGATAACGCAACTTATAAAGATATGAAAAAATTAATAGATTTTGTAAAAGAAAATGTAAAAAATAAAACTGGAATAAATTTAGATTTAGAAATTATTTTAGTAAAATAAATGAAAAAAAAAATTCTAATTCTTGCTGGAGGATTTTCAAAAGAAAGAGAAATTAGTTTAAAAACTGCAAAAGGAGTTTTTAATCAGATTAAAAGAAAATACCATGTTAAAATTTGTGAACCTAATGGTGATTTAATTAGAAATCTAAGGTTATTTAAACCCGATGTAGTATTTAATGCACTGCATGGTAGATACGGTGAAGATGGATATGTTCAGTCATTATTAGAACTTGAAAAAATAAAATATACTCATTCAGGCGCATTATCTTCTTCAATAGCAATTGATAAGGAAATTTCAAAAAATATATTTGTAAAAAATAAAATTTTAACTCCTAAATATTTTAAGTTCAGATTTAATAAATTTAAAAAAAAATCTGAATTAAAAAAAAAAATTAAATCCAAATTAAGTTTTCCAGTTGTAATTAAACCGTTTAATGAAGGATCAAGTGTAGAAGTATATATATGTAGTGAAAAAAATTTGTTTAAAAATTTAAATAAACTTTCACCATACAAAGAAATAATGATCGAAAAATATATTCCAGGAAGAGAAATTCAAGTTGCAATCATGGGAAAAAGAAAATTAGGTGCAATAGAGCTAGTCCCAAAAAGAAAATTTTATGATTATCAAGCAAAATACAATGTAAAATCAAAAACAAAGCATATTATTCCAGTTAAAATAAATAAAAAAAAAATGAACGAAGTATTAAATATTGCTTTAAAAGCTCACAAAGCTATTGGATGCAAAGGTGTAACCAGATCAGATTTTAAATTTTATAAAAATAAATTTTATCTTTTAGAAATAAATACTCAGCCAGGAATGACTTCACTTTCTTTAGTGCCAGAAATTGCAAGATTTAATAATATTTCTTTTTTAAACTTAATTGATTGGATTATAAAAGATGCATCAATATATAGATAAAAAAAAAAACATTTTATTTCTTTTTTTAATTCTATTTTTTTTATCATCAATTAATAGCCAACTATTTATAAAAAAAAAAGAATCATTCTATAATTTAAAATCTATAGAAGTTACAGGTTTAGATAATGAAATGAATTTGGAAATAGAAAAAAACTTAAATTTTTTAAAAAATACTAATATTTTTTTTATTGATAAAGAAATCTTAAAAGATCAAATTATTAAATATAATTTTATCGAAAACTATAATATTTTTAAATTATATCCTTCAAAAATTTTTTTAGAATTACGACAAGCAGAATTTTTAGCACGTACAATAAAAAACAACAAAACTTTTATTATTGGATCAAATGGTAAATTTATAAATATTGAAAAATTTAGCAATTATCAAGATTTACCAATAGTATTTGGAAAATTTACAGCAGAAAAATTTATAAATTTTAAAAAAATTATTTATAAATCAGATTTCAATTATAATAATATTAAAGAGATGTTTTTTTATCCAAGTGGCAGAATAGATATAAAAAATAAAGACAATGCATTAATTAAACTTCCAATGCAAAATTTACACGAATCTTTAGAAATTGCTAATAAAATAATTAATAATAAAAATTTAACTAATAATGTAATTGATTTAAGAATTTCAAATCAGATAATTTTATCAAATGAATGAAAAAAGCTTAAATGTTTTTGTTGACTTTGGATCATCAAAAATAAGATTAGGTATATATGACAAGGAAACTTCAAAAAACATTATCATTTTAGAAAAGGATTGTATTTCAAATTTTAGCTTAAACAATTTTGATATAAAAAATTCAAACGAAATTATTAAAGATTTAATTAAATCTGCTGAAAAAAAAATAAATAATCATATTAAAAATATCAATCTAATGATTGATACTCCTGATATGTTTTCTATAGATATTTCAATAAAAAAAAATTCTGATGGAAAACAATACTCTAAAAACGATATTAAATCTTTATTAAACGAGATCAAAGGTTTAGTTCAAAAAAATTATTTAAATAAAAAAATTATTCATGTGATTGTTAAAAAATTTATTTTTGATGATGAGGAATTTTTTGAAATTCCTAATAAAAAAATTGATTATAATACTCTAATAATAGAATTAAAATTTATCTGCTTTGCTGATCAAATTTGGAGAAGTCTACAAGATAGTTTTAAAAGCAATTATTTAAACATAGATAATTTATACTGTTCAAGCTATGTAAGATCGAGTAGCTACAATTCTTTATTTAATGATTTTAACAAAAAAGTTATTTTAGATATTGGTTATGGAAAAAGTTCAATAACTGTTTTTCAAGATAACAGAATATTATATTTTAATATTTTGCCTGTTGGCGGGAGGCATATAACAAATGATATTTCTATACTTTTAAAAATTAATCAAGATGATGCAGAAAATCTGAAAAAAAGCTTAAATCAATCTGAAACTACATTTGAAAATAAAATAGAAAAAAATAATCAGACAGAATTACCAGACTTATCCAGACAAGTTATTTTTGCTAGAGTTGATGAAATAATAAAATTAAACCTTGCTGATGAATATTTTAATGCATTCTTTCAAAATAAAGACAGTTGTATTTTAATTTTTATTGGAGAAGGATCAAAAATATTAAATAAAAACTCAATTTATTTAGAAGAAAAATTTGATTTTTTTAGTGAAATTAGTTTTTTTGAAGAAAATACAACTATAATTTGCGATTCTGGATTTAATTTTAACCAATTGAGCAAATCTCAAGAAGTCAACTTCCTTCCAAAAAAACCTAAAAATAAAGGTTTTTTTGAAAAATTTTTTCATTTTTTTAACTAATATTTGTATTTTCTTGTAACATTTGTTGTGTTTTTTTGAATTAAGTAAGCATGTATTTGTATTACATGTCAGTTCTTAACCAGAAGACTTTAAGGAAAGCAGTTAAATTTGAAGGCATTGGCCTCCATACTGGGGAAAAAGTTTCTACAACAATATTGCCTTCAGAACCAAATACAGGAATAATTTTTAAAAGAATAGATCTTGAAAATAACAATATTATCTTACCCAATATCTACAATGTTTCCAATGCAACACTTTGCACAACAATTACGAACGAATATGGCGTTTCTGTTTCTACCATTGAACATTTAATGGGAGCACTATACGGATTAGGAATAGATAATGCTTTAGTTGAAATTAATTCCCAAGAAGTTCCAATAATGGATGGTTCAGCAAAAGTTTTTATAGAAAAGTTTTTAGAGACAGGCTTTGAGTTAAGTGAAGTGCCGATTAAACTAATCAAAATTACAAACAAAGTAAGTTTAGAAGATGGATCAAAATATATTTCTATTGATAAATCTAATGTAAGTTTAGATATAGATTTTGAGATTAAATATTCAAATTCTCTCATTGGAAATCAAAGAAATAAAATAAATGTTTATGAAAATAAACTTTCAGACATATATAACTCAAGAACATTTTGTTTATACGAAGACGTTGAAAATTTAAGAAAGATGGGTTTAGCAAAAGGAGGAAGTTTAAATAACGCGGTTGTCGTAAAAAATAATGAAGTATTAAATCTTGATGGACTAAGAAATAAACTTGAATTTGTTAATCATAAAATTTTAGACTGTATGGGAGATTTGTATCTTTCAGGATACAAGATAATTGGATCTTTAAAATGTTCTCAAGGTGGACATAGCTTGACAAACAGACTCTTAAGAAAAGTTTTTGCTGATAAAAAAAATTATATAATATTTGAAATTAAAGAAAAATCTCTTCCTCACACATATATAGACAAATCAATACTAAAATCTATTGCATAATAATTAGAATTTTTTTTAAATTCTGTTAAGAATTTAAAATGAAATATTTTCTTAAATTTATTCTAATTGCATCTATTGTGTTTTTAAGTGCATGTAAAAACAATGATGAAAAAATCTCAATAATTGAAGAGAAAGATTTAGATCTTCAAATGATTGATGCGTATAATGAAGGACTTAATTTCTTAGATGACAATTACCCCCTGAAAGCCGCAAAAAAATTTAATGAAGCTGAACTTTTGTATCCACAGTCTTTGTGGGCACCAAGATCATCTTTAATGTCTGCGTATTCTTATTATTATGGATCTTATTATGTTGATGCAATCGAAGAATTAAATAGATTTATAGAAATTTATCCTAACCATGAAAGAATAGTTTATGCTTACTACTTACTGGGAATGTGCCATTACGAGCAAATTGCGGACGAAAAAAAAGATCTTGGAGCTATTGTTGATGCACAACTAAATTTTAAATATGTTTTAGAAAACTATCCCGAATCAGATTTTGCACTAGATTCAAATTTTAAATTAGAGCTTATTCAAGAAATTTTAGCTTCAAAAGAAATGTACTTGGCTAAATATTATATAGAAAGGGAAAAATGGATTCCAGCAATTAATAGATACAAAAATGTTTTAAGTAAATTTGAAACAACTATTTATGTTGAAGAAGCACTTCATAGACTGGTCGAAATTCATTATAAAATTGGTTTAATTGATGAGTCAAAAAAATATGCAGCATTATTGGGTTATAATTATCAATCTAGTGAATGGTATCGACAGTCATATAAAGTTTTTAACAAAGATTACGAGAAAATTAGAAAAAAAAGAAAAAAGAAAAAAAATAAGTTATCTACTTTAGAAAAAATAAAATCCTTGTTAAAAAATGAAAAATAGGAATTTAATTAAAAAAGAATATCTTACTAAAATAAAAGAATTAAAAGAGCATAATCAACATTATTATGAAAAAAGCAAACCAAAAATATCTGATGCAGAATATGATAAATTAAAACAAGAGATTAATGAACTTGAAAAAGAATATAGTTATTTAAAAGACAAAAGTTCTCCATCTTTATTAGTTGGAGCCAAACCATCAAAAAATTTTCTTAAATCTAAACACAGAGTTAAGATGCTCTCATTGTCAAATGCATTCGGTTATCAAGATTTAAAGAATTTTGAAAAAAAAATATCTAATTTTTTAAACTTAAAAAAAAGTACTGATATTGAATATAGTGTTGAACCAAAAATAGATGGAATTTCAGCATCATTAACATATAAAAATAATAATTTGGTTTTAGGTTTATCAAGAGGAGACGGCATAGAAGGGGAAATAATTACAGAAAACTTAAAAACAATTAAAGATATTCCAAAATCAATTAAAGATAAAAAATTTCCCAAAGATATAGATATAAGAGGAGAGGTGTACATAGGAAAAAATGATTTTGAAAGGATAAAGGATCGGTTTGCAAATCCTAGAAATGCAGCATCAGGATCCCTTAGACAAAAAGATCCAAATGAAACAAAAAAAATTCCGTTAAAATTTATTGCCTATACATACGGATTTAATAATAAAATCAATTTTAAAAAACAATCTGAATTTTTAAATCTTCTTAAAAGTTGGGGTTTTAATACAAATAATCATAATAAAGTTATTAGTGGTATAGATAAATTAGTTCAAAATCATAAAGAATTAGAAAACAAAAGACATGATTTAGATTTCGATGTAGATGGATTGGTATATAAAATAAATAATTTGGACTTACAAAAGAGATTAGGTTTTGTTGCTAATGCTCCTAGATGGGCAATAGCACATAAATTTTCTGCTGACAGTTCATTTTCAAAAATATTAAATATAGAAATTCAAATAGGAAGAACCGGAGCATTGACACCAGTCGCTAAAATAAAACCTGTTAATATAGGAGGCGTTGTAGTTTCAAATGCAACTCTTCATAATGAAGAAGAAATAATTAGGAAAGATATAAGAGTTGGTGATGTAGTTAAAGTTGAAAGAGCAGGAGATGTAATTCCACATGTACTCTTAGTAGATTTAAAAAAGAGACCATGTGAATCAAAAAAATTTACTTTTCCAAATAGCTGTCCCTCATGTGGCTCTAAAGTAATAAAAGATTTCAATAAAATTTCAAAAAAATATGATGCAGTAAAAAGATGTTCTAGCGATGGATACAAATGTGAAAAAATTGCAATTGAAAAAATTAAACATTTTGTATCAAAAGAAGCATTCAATATAGAAGGTTTAGGAAAGAAGGTTGTTGAAAAATTTTGGGATCTAAAATTTATAAAGTTACCTTTTGATATATTTGATTTAAATTATAAAAAGATTGAAAAATTAGATGGATGGGGAGATTTATCTGCAAACAATCTAAGAAAATCAATTGAAAAATCAAAAAACATTGGATTGGATAAATTTATATTTTCATTGGGGATAAGGCATATTGGCCAAGAAAATGCGAGACTTTTGTCACAATATTTTTTAAATATAAAAAACTTTAATGATTTAACAAAAAATTTCAATTTCAATTCCCTTGCAAATTTAGATGGGATTGGAGAGACACAGATAAGTTCGCTTAAAAATTTTTTTTCAGATCAAATTAATTTAAATGTAGTTAAAAAATTAATTTCAATTTTGAATATAAAAAACGTTTCAGAAAATACAAAAGGTAAACTAATAAATAAAACATTTATGTTCACAGGGAAGCTTTCAAGTATTAGTAGAGCCGAAGCAAAATCTTTGACAGAGGAAAATTCAGGAAAAATTCTGAGCAATGTAAGTAAAAAACTTGATTATTTAGTAACTGGAGAAAAACCTACGGCAAAGAAAGTTAAACAAGCGAAAGAATTAAATATAAAAGTAATTAGTCAGCCAGAATGGAAAAAACTTTTAAATTAAACTTAAAAGCCATTTTTTTTCACTAGAATTTAAAAACTTTGATATTTTTGCATAAGTATCCATGTGATAACTAAATAAATACTTTTTTTCTGAAGTATTTAACATTTTAAAATTTATTAAGTCAGTATCAATTGGTGCCAAAGTTAAATTCTTAAAAAAAGTTTTATTATTATTTTTTTTTACATAAACTAAATTTTCTATTCTAATACCAAATTTTTTTTTTTCGTAGTATCCAGGCTCATTACTCAAAATCATACCCGGTAAAATCTTTACACTATTGTATTTTGAAATAGCTTGAGGTCCTTCATGAACATTCAAAAAATAACCAACACCATGACCTGTGCCATGTCCATAATCTAAATTAATTTTTTTAAGAAAAAATCTTGCTCTTTTATCAATATCTTTTCCAGTACTAATTTTATTTAAATCTGTATTGAAAACAGCGATATGTCCTTTTAAAACTCTAGTAAAAATATTTTTTACTCTTGGATCTGGTTTTGAAAAACAGATGGTTCTTGTTACGTCAGTTGTGCCATATTTATACTGTCCGCCAGAATCACATAAAAAAATATCTTTTTTATTTATTTTTCTGTTTGAATTTTTTTTTGCTCTATAATGTACGATTGCACCATTTGGACCTGAGCCTGCTATAGTATTAAAACTTGGATATAGGAAATTAACATTTTTTTTTCTAAAATTTTCTAATTTTTTTTCGGCTTCTATTTCCGTTAAATCAAAATTTTTTTTACTTTTCATCCAATATAGAAATTTTGTTAAAGCTGCGCCATCTGCTATATGTGCATTAATCATATTTTTAATTTCAGTTTTATTCTTTATAGCCTTTAGTGCGTAACAAGGGTCAATTTCATTTAAAATATTAAATTTTGATAAAATAATACTTTTATTAAAAACTGAGCAGCTATTTTTATCTATAGAAAAATTTTTACCTTTTAAATTATTAATTACTTTCGCAAATTCTTTAAATTCATAAAATTTAATTTTTTTATAACTTATTGTATTTTTTATTTTTCTAATTTTTTTAATATCTGAAAAAAAGTATATATTTTTATTATTAAAAATAATTTGGCAATTAGGAATAGGGCTATTTGGATTATCAAATCCTCTAATATTTAATAACCAAGCACAGTTTTCAGGCGCACTAATAAATATATTTTTTATTTTTTTCTTTTTAAGAATAGAAGATAACTTATATAATTTTGAAGTTATTTTTTCACCAGATACAATTTCATTTAAACAGTAAAATTCTTTTACTTTATAATTATTTTTTAAATTAAATATTTCATCTATTAAATTATTGTTAATTGGGATTAAATTACAGCTATCTCTAAAATTTGATTTTAAACTAATTTCGGTAAATAATTTAGGGTCAAATCCTAATGTCAGTTTATTTTTTATTTTTGTGATTAAATCAAATGGTCTAATTTTTGGAATTTCAAATATTTTAAAATTTTTTCCACATTCAATATTTGCTTGCAGAGTGTATCTACCATCTACGAATAACAAGTTTTTATCTTTCAAGATTATTGCCAAGCCTGCTGAGCCAGAAAAGTTAGATATCAACTTTAATCTGTTTAGAAAAGAATATTCCGAAAAAAATTCATCGTTTTTAGGTACTATGTATCCATCAATATTTTCATTATTCATTAATTTTTTTAATAAGTTAATCATTTTAAAACTACCTTTTTAATTTTTTTTGATATCTTATCCATCCTGGGCTTTTTATTTCATTTTCAAAATTTATATCTTGATTAAATTCAAAATCATCTTCTCGATCTTCTTCAAAATAATTATTTTTTTTAATATTTTCATGTGGTAATTCATCAATAAATCTGGATGCCAAGTTATCTATCCAATCACCTTGATAAAATCTATTCATTGAAAACGATATAATTGCTTGTTTTTTTGCCCTGGTAATTCCAACATAAGCCAATCTTCTCTCTTCTTCTAATCCTTTTTGACCTTTTTCTTCAATTGATTTTTGATGAGGAAATAAACCTTCTTCCCAACCTGGTAAAAAAACTACATCAAACTCAAGTCCTTTCGATGCATGCATTGTCATTAAATTGACTTTTTTATCTTCCCAATCCTGATCAAGGGAAGTTGCTAAGGCAACGTGCTCTAAAAAACTTTCTAAATTATCATACTCCTTCATTGCATTAATTAATTCTTTTATATTTTCCAATCTATTCTCATTTTCTAAATCTTTCTTGTTTTTTAACATTTGACTATAACCAGACTCATCTAAGATAGTTTGTATTAATTTTATATGTCCTATTTTTTTATTGAATAAATTATCTCTCCATTTTCCTAATAAATTTAATAAAGAACTTAATCCTAATTTTGTTTTTGGTTTTATTTTATTTTCTTGGATTAGAGAAATTGCAGACTTTTCTAAAGGCAAGCCATTTTTTTTTGCATATTCATTTATCTGTTTAACAGTAGTTTCTCCAATTGATCTTTTTGGAACATTTATAATTCTTTCAAAAGAAAGATCATCTTTGTTTTGATTGACCACTCTAAGATAAGCAATGCAATCTTTTATTTCAGCACGTTCATAAAATTTTATGCCTCCTATGATTCTATATGGTATTCCAATTTTTAAAAAACGTTCCTCGAACTCACGTGTTTGAAATATTGCTCTTACTAAAATTGACATGTCATTAAGGAAGTATTTCTTTTTTAATTTTTCAATCTCATCACTTATTCCAATAGCTTCATCTTTTCCATTTCTAAAATAATTTAAAGAAACTAAATCTCCATCTTCACCCTCAGTATAAAGATTCTTTCCAACTCTTGCCTCATTATTTGATATTATTTTAGATGCTACTGACAATATATTTTGAGTCGATCTGTAATTTCTTTCGAGTCTAACAATTTTTGTATTTTCATATGTTTTATCAAATTCTAAAAAATTTTTTATTTCAGCTCCTCTCCAGCTATAAATTGATTGATCATCATCACCTACACAACAAATATTTAGATTATGCTTTGCTAAGTAGTTTAGCCATTTACTTTGAATTAAATTAGTATCTTGATATTCGTCAACCAAAATATATTTAAAATTCCTGGAATACATTTTAGTGATATCAGGATTTTTTTCAAAAATTTTTACTGAGTGCAATATTAAATCACTAAAATCACAGGCATTTAGATCAAGTAATTTAGACTGATAAATTTTATATATACTTAAAAAACCTTTTTCTAATACTTCTCTTTTTTTTAATACTACATCTTCAGGATACCATCCTTTATTTTTCCATTGATCAATTACTGAAAGAATATACTTTGGTGATATTTTTTTGGTATCTATGTTTTCTGCTTTTGATATATTTTTAATTAGTTTAACCTGATCGTCCTGATCAATTATTGTAAAGTTTGAATTTAAATTAACAGCCTTAGCATGTTTTCTTAACAATTTTGCACATACTGAGTGAAAAGTACCAAGCCATGGAAGACCAACCGCTCCTTTTTTTAGAATTTTGGTAACCCTGTCTTGCATTTCTCTTGCGGCTTTATTTGTAAAAGTAACAGCAAGAATTTGATTAGGGTATGCTTTTTTCTTTTCAATTATATGAGCAATTCTTGAAATTAGTACTTTAGTTTTACCCGAGCCTGCTCCAGCTACTATTAAAAGTGGTCCATCGAGAGACAAAACCGCCTCTTTTTGTTTTTCATTAAGATTTTTTAAATATTCTAAATTTAACATTTTACTATTTTTAGTGTAAATCCTACTTTCGGCAACTATGAAAAATTACTTATCCAAAATCAAAAAATTTAAGATAAAAAATTATATTTCAAATTTTAGAAAGAAAAATCCTTTTAATCCAATTATACTATCAATCATATTAGTTTTTTTATTATCATTATATTTCACTATACCTACTTTCTATAATTATGAAAATTTTGATAAGGAAATTCAAAAAAAAGTATCTAAAGATTTTAAATTAAATCTAAAAAATATTTCTAGTGTTACATATTTAATGCTCCCTACTCCACACTTTCTGATTGAAGAATGTGATATACATTTTTCAAACGACCCCAAAGAAAAAATCTTAAAAGCTAAACATTTAAAAATTAATGTTTTTTCAAAAAATTTACATAAAAAAGAAAATATAGAATTAAAAAGTATTCATTTAAAAAAAGTTGATTTAGATCTACAATTTATTGATATAAAAAACTTTTATAATCATTTAAAATATAATATTTCTAAACCTATCTATATTAATAAAAGTAATTTATTTTTTAGGGATAAAAATAAAGAAATAATATTAATTTCAAAAATAAAAAATTTTGAATACTTTTTTGATTTTCAAAGAAAATCAAAAAAACTAAATGTTTCAGGAAATTTATTTGGATCAAATTTTAAATTTAACTGGGAAAAAAATTTTTCCAACCCATATATAACAACAAGCGATATTAAATTTTACAATCCAAACTTAAATATTTCAAATAAATTTAATAAAGAAAATGAAAATTTTACAAAAGCAGAAACAAGACTCAGATTCTTAAGAAATAGTTTGGATTTAAATTATAAATTTAATCGAGATAGTATTGAACTCATTGATGACAAAAGTAAAATAATTAATCATTCTAAATTAATTGGAAATATCAAGTTAGATCCATTTTTTTTTGATCTAGATTTAATTTTATCAGAAATACGTGTTCAAGCAGTATTAGATAGCATTTTTTTAAATTTATATAAAACAAATCAATCAACCAATTTAAATTTTAATGGAAATTTAAAAATAAATTTAAATGAAATTAATAATCGATTATTTGAAAATTTAATCATAAATATTAATTTTTTAAAAGAAAAAATAAGCTTAAATGAATCAAGTTTAAATTTAACAAAAATAGGAAAAATAAATTTTTCTGATCCTTCGATTTATGAAAAAAATCAAAAATTATTTATAAAATCAAAAATTAAATTTGATGTTGATGATCAAGAACAGCTATACAGAAAATTTCTGATACCAAGACAAAATAGAATAAATTTAAATAAAGTTTATTTTGAAGTAGAATACAATATTGATGATGGAAATTATTTTTTATCTAGTATTAACTTTAATGAAAATAAAAATAATCAAATAATTTTTCAAAAAATTAAAAATATTCAACAATTAAATAATTTCATTTCAAGTGAGTTTAAAAAAGTTAGCTTGGACTAATCATTTTTTTTGGATCAACTATCTTATTATATTCTTTTTCAGTAATTAATCCGGACTTTAAAGCTTCTTCTTTTAA
>CAZABF010000010.1:0-15752 GCA_964483495.1 uncultured Candidatus Pelagibacter sp.
AATGCTATGGTTTTAAGAGCTGGATTACCTCTACAAGATATGGAATTTGTTCAATTTCACCCAACAGGAATTTATGGTCATGGAACTTTAATATCCGAAGGTGTTAGGGGCGAAGGAGGTTATTTATTAAATTCTAAAGGAGAAAGATTTATGGAGCGATATGCTCCAAAAGCTAAAGATCTTGCATCTAGAGATGTAGTAAGTAGATCAATAGCTATAGAAATTAATGAAGGAAGAGGCGTTGGAAAAGAAAAAGATCACGTTCATCTTCATTTAAATCATTTAGATCCAAAAGTAATTGAGAAAAGACTTCCAGGAATTTCAGAGTCTTCAAGATTATTTGCAGATGTTGATGTAACTAAAGAACCAATACCAGTAGTTCCTACAGTTCATTATAATATGGGAGGTATTCCAACTAATTATAAAGCTGAAGTTATAACTGTGGATGGATCTGAGAAAACTGTCCCTGGACTTATGGCAATAGGAGAAGCGGCATGTGTTTCTGTTCATGGAGCTAACAGACTAGGATCAAATTCATTGATTGATCTTGTAGTTTTTGGAAGAGCTGCAGCAAAAAGAGCAGCAGAATTAGTAAAATCTGGAACTCCTCATGAGGAAATTTCTAAAACTGAAACAGACAAATCTTTAGATAGATTTGAAAAATTAAGAAATGGCAATGGAGCTAACAGAACAGCTGATCTAAGATTAGCCATGCAAAAAACTATGCAGTCAAAATGTGCAGTATTTAGAACTGAAAAAACTTTAAAAGAAGGTGTAGAAGAAATAAGAAAACCATATGAAGGAATGGATTCAATATTGGTAAAAGATAAATCTTTGATTTTTAATACAGATTTAGTTGAAACTCTTGAATTTGATAACTTAATTAGACAGGCTATAGTTACTATAGATTCAGCTTATGAACGCAAAGAAAGTAGAGGAGCTCACGCAAGAGAAGATTATCCGAAAAGAGATGACAATAGTTTTATGAAGCATACATTGTCCTGGTGTAAAGGAAGTGAAACAAAAATTTCCTACAAAGAGGTGCATAAATCAACACTATCAAACGATGTACAATATTTTCCTCCTCAAGAAAGGATTTACTAATGGTGCAAATAAATTTACCTAAAAACTCAAAAGTTGAAAAAGGAAAATACTATAAAGATAAAACTGGATCAAAAAATATTAGAAAAGTTAATATTTATAGATGGGATCCTTCAACAGGTGAAAATCCACGTATAGATACTTATGAAGTTGATATGGATAATTGTCCATCAAAAATATTAGATTTATTAAATAAAATAAAAAATGAGATAGATTCATCTATAGCCTATAGAAGATCTTGTGCCCACGGTGTATGCGGTTCTTGTGCCATGAATATGGATGGAAAAAATGGATTAGCTTGTACTAAACCTCATAAAGAAATAAAAGGAGATATTAATATTTATCCTCTACCTCATTTGAAAGTTGAAAAAGATTTAATTGGAGATTTAAATACTTTATACAAACAGTATGAGTCAGTTGAACCATGGTTAAAAATTTCTAAAAAAGATGAAGATAAGGAAAATTTACAGTCTATAGAAGATAGATCTAAATTAGATGGTCTTTATGAATGTGTAATGTGTGCATGCTGCTCAACTTCTTGTCCAAGTTATTGGTGGAATGGAGATAAATATTTAGGACCAGCAGTTTTATTGCAAGCATATAGATGGATAATTGATAGTAGAGACGAAGATAGAAAAGAAAGGTTAAAGAAGGTTGCGGACGAGCTAAAACTTTATAGATGTCATACCATTATGAATTGTACTAATGCATGTCCAAAAGGCTTAAATCCTGCAAAAGCAATTGCATCTATAAAGAAAATGCTTGCAACAAGTTAATTACTTAATTAAATAATTTTGAACATGAATTTAATTCAACATTTTGTAAATGGAAAAATAATTCCAGGAAAATCAGATAGAAAAGGAAAAGTATTTAATCCGGCAATTGGAGAACAAAAATCTGAAGTAATATTAGGTTTAAAATCGGATTTAGATGATGCAGTAGATGTTGCAAAAAAAGCTTTTGAGACTTGGTCGTTAAAACCTCCAATTCAAAGAGCAAGAATTATGTTCAAATTTAAAGAATTGATTGAAAAAAATTCTGACGAATTAACTAAAATGATAGTTTCTGAACATGGTAAAGTTTATGAGGATGCAAAGGGTTCATTAATAAGAGGCTTAGAAGTAGTAGAGTTTACCTGTGGAATTCCCCAAGTTTTAAAAGGAGAATTTACAGAAAATGTTGGAACCGATATTGATAGTTGGTCAATAAGACAACCACTTGGTGTTTGTGCGGGTATAACGCCATTTAATTTTCCAGCTATGGTTCCAATGTGGATGTTTCCCATGGCTATTGCCTGCGGAAATACTTTTGTATTAAAACCATCAGAGAAAGATCCATCTATTTCAATTAAATTAGCTGAGTTGTTTAAGGAGGCAGGATTACCAGATGGAGTATTTAATGTAATTAATGGTGACAAGGAAGTAGTTGATGCAATTTTAACTAACAAAGATATTAAAGCTGTAAGCTTTGTTGGATCAACTCCAATTGCAAAATATATTTATGAGAACGCAGCAAAAAATGAAAAAAGAGTTCAAGCTTTAGGGGGAGCAAAAAATCATTGTGTTGTGATGCCTGATTGTGATTTAGATCAGGCTGTTAATGGTTTAATGGGAGCAGCTTATGGATCTGCTGGTGAAAGGTGTATGGCACAGTCAGTTGCGGTCGCAGTTGGTAATATAGGAGACAATTTAGTAAACGAATTATCAAAAAAAGTTGAAGCATTAAAAATTGGCCCAGGTATGGATAAAAAATCTGAAATGGGACCATTAGTTACAAAAGAGCATTTAGAAAAAGTAAAAGACTATGTTGATCTAGGGGTAAAAGAAGGAGCAAAATTAGTAGTTGATGGAAGAAACTTAAAATTACAAGGTTATGAAAATGGTTATTATATAGGTGGATGCTTATTTGATCATGTTAAAAAAGATATGAGAATTTACAAAGAAGAAATTTTTGGCCCAGTACTTTCTGTGGTTAGGGTAAAAGATTTTAATGAAGCTACAAAACTAATTAATGACCATGAATTTGGCAATGGAACAAGCATTTATACTAGAGATGGAGACGTTGGTAGAACATTTGCTAGCAATATTAAAATTGGGATGGTTGGTATAAATATACCTATACCCGTACCAGTAGCCTTTCATAGTTTTGGTGGATGGAAACGATCTTTATTTGGAGATCAGCACATGCATGGTATAGAAGGTGTAAGATTTTATACAAAACTTAAAACAATAACTTCAAGATGGCCATCTGGAATAAGATCAGATCCTGAATTTGTTATGCCAACAATGAAATAAAAAAAATGTCAAAAAAAATATCATTAATTGGTGCTGGTCAAATCGGCGGAACATTAGCACACTTAATTGGCTTGAAAGAACTAGTAAATGAAGTTGTTTTATTTGATGTTGCAAGCGGTATTGCTAAAGGAAAAGCTTTAGATATAGCTCAATCCTCATCAGTTGATGGTTTTAATGTTAAGCTATCTGGAACAGACAACTATGAAGACATTAAAGACTCTGATGTAATTATTATAACCGCAGGTGTTCCAAGAAAACCCGGTATGAGTAGAGATGATTTATTAGGAATAAATTTAAAAATTATTAAACAAGTAGCAGAAGGTATAAAAAAAAATGCACCTAATGCATTTGTAATATGCATTACTAATCCATTGGACGTTATGGTGATGGCGTTTCAAAAATACTCAGGACTTCCAGTAAATAAAGTTGTTGGAATGGCAGGAATATTAGATAGTTCAAGATTTAAATTATTTTTATCACTTGAACTTAACGTTCCTGTAAAAGAAATAGAAGCAATGGTTATGGGTGGTCACGGAGATACCATGGTTCCATTACCAAGATTTACAAAAGTTTCAGGTAAGCCATTATTAGATTTAGTTAAAGAGGGGAAGCTATCATCAGAAAGATTGGAAGAAATTAATCAAAGAACCAGAGATGGTGGCGCTGAAATTGTTAAATACTTAGAAAAAGGTTCTGCATTTTATGCACCAGCAGCGTCAGGAGTTCAAATGGCCGAAGCATATTTAAAAGATGAAAAAAAATTACTTCCTTGCGCTGTTCATCTTAACGGAGAATACGGGGTCAAAAATATTTTTGCAGGAGTTCCAGTAATAATTGGAAAGAATGGCGTAGAAAAGATAGAAGAAATAAGCTTAGATGAAAAAGAAAAAAATCAATTTATGCATTCAATAGATGCAGTTAAAAAATTATGGGATGCTGCTTCAGTAATTGATAAAGATCTTTCTAAATAATAATGAATATTCACGAGCACCAAGCTAAACAAATTTTAAAAAAATATGGTGCAGTTGTACCAGATGGTGTTTTCTCACATTCCGTTGAAGAATTGGTAGAAAAGGCAAAGTCATTAAAAACAGAAAAATTAGTTTTAAAAGCACAGATTCATGCTGGCGGGAGAGGAAAGGCAGGAGGAATAAAAATTGTAAATACTATAGAAGAGCTGAGCTCAGCAGCCAAAGAAATACTAGGAAAAAATTTGATAACTCATCAAACAGGACCTCAGGGAAGAGAGGTTAAAAGGCTTTATGTTGAGACATCTTCAAAAATTGATAAAGAATTTTATCTTTCATGTTTAGTTGATAGAGCAAGTTCTAAGATTGCATTTATTTCAAGCGATCAAGGCGGAATGGACATTGAAGAAGTTGCAAAAAATAATCCAAAAAAAATTATAACTACAAATGTTAATTTAGAAGAAAAAATATCAGATGTAGATTGTGAGAAAATTGTAGAAATATTTAATTTAGATTTAGATGTAAAAAAACAGGCAATAAATTTAATTAAATCAATATACAAAATGTTTATTGATATAGATGCTAATCTTGTTGAAATAAATCCATTAATTTTAACAAAAGAAAATAAAATTATTTGTTTGGATGCAAAAATGAGTTTTGACGATAATGCATTGTTTAGACATCCAGAAATTTTAAATTTAAGAGATTTTAATGAGGAAGAAGAAATAGAGATAGAAGCAAGCAAGCATGGTTTATCTTATATAAAATTAGAAGGCAGTATTGGATGTATGGTTAATGGTGCCGGTTTAGCGATGGCAACAATGGATATAATTAAGTTGCATGGAGAAGAGCCAGCAAATTTTTTAGATGTCGGCGGAGGAGCTTCAAAAGAAAAAGTTTCAGCAGCATTTAAAATAATTTTATCAGACAAAAATGTAAAAGGAATTTTGATAAATATTTTTGGAGGTATAATGAGATGTGATGTTCTTGCACAAGGAGTTGTAGATGCTGCTAAAGAAATTAAAATTGAAGTTCCCTTAGTTGTTAGATTGGCAGGAACTAAATTTGAAGAAGGGAAAAAAATATTGGATAATTCAGGTTTAAAAATTATATCTGCTTCAGATTTATCTGATGCCGCAAAAAAAGTTGTTCAGGCAATAAAATAATATGTCAATTTTAGTTAACAAAAATACTAGAGTAATATGTCAAGGTTTTACAGGAAACCATGGCACATTTCATTCTGAACAGGCAATTAAATATGGAACTAATTTAGTTGGAGGAGTAACTCCAAAAAAAGGTGGGCAAACACATCTTTCAAAGCCAGTTTTTAATTCTGTTAAAGAAGCAAAAGAAAAAACAGATGCAAATGCTTCTATGATTTATGTTCCTGCTAAATTTGCTGCTTCTGCCATTATAGAAGCTATTGAAGCTTCTATTGAACTAATTGCATGTATAACTGAAGGAATACCAGTTTTAGATATGTTAAGAGTTAAGAAAAAATTAGCAAACTCTAATTCAAGATTAATTGGCCCAAACTGCCCAGGAATTATTACTCCAGAAGAATGTAAAATTGGAATAATGCCCGGAAATATTCATAAAAAAGGGTCTGTTGGAATTGTATCTAGGTCTGGAACTTTAACTTATGAAGCTGTAGCACAAACTACTAATAATGGATTGGGCCAGACAACTTGTATTGGGATTGGTGGAGACCCAATTAATGGAACAAATTTTATAGATTGTTTAGATTTATTTTTAAATGATGAAGAAACAAAATCTATACTAATGATAGGCGAAATAGGCGGAACAGCTGAAGAAGAAGCAGCAGAATTTTTCAAAAATCATAAAATAAAAAAACCTATGGTCGGTTTTATAGCTGGAATTACCGCTCCGCCAGGAAGAAGAATGGGTCATGCGGGAGCAATAATTTCTGGGGGGAAAGGTGGAGCTGAAGATAAAATAAAAAAAATGGAAGATTGTGGCATAACGATTGCAAAATCCCCTGCAGAAATTGGAAAAACTCTATTAAACAAATTGTCTAATTGAAAAATACTCCTTAAGTATTATATTAAAATAATAGATGTCATCATCAAAAAACTTAGAGTATCAACGAACCTCATTTCTGTCTAAAAGCAATAACGCTTTCATTGAAGAGATGTATCTAAAATTTATCAATAAAGATTCTGATTTACCTGAAAGTTGGAAAAAATATTTTTTAGAAATTGGAGAAGAATTAGATGTTGTTGCAAAAGAAATTAATGGACCATCTTGGAATCCTATAAAGAAAAAAATTGATATAAATGAAATTCAAAATAATTTTGAGAAAGAACAGAAAAGAATATCAAAAGAAAATATTGAAAATAGAATTTCCGAAAAAGAATTATCACATGTAAATGGCGAATCAATTAAAGCTGTATCATTAATTCGATCATATAGGCAAAGAGGACACTTAATTGCAGATCTTGATCCACTAGAAATGAGAGAAAGTGAATTTTTGGATGAATTGCATCCAGAAAGTTATGGTTTTAAAAAAGATGAATACGATAAAAAAATTTATTTAGATGGAGTAATAAATAGACAATATTCAAACATAAAAGAAATTTTAGCTTTTTTAAAAAAAACTTACTGCGGAAAAATTGGATATGAATATATGCATATTTCAAATCCTACAGAGAGAAAATGGCTTAGAGACAGAATTGAAAAGAATGAAAATGATATTCAGTTTACCAAGAATGGCAAGGAAGCCATTCTAAACAAACTTATTCAAGCAGAAGGTTTTGAAAAATTTTTAAATACCAAATACGTTGGAACAAAAAGATTTGGTTTAGATGGCTGTGAAAGCTTAATTCCTGCCTTAGAGCAAGTAATAAAAATTGGCGGTCAAAATAAAGTAAAAGAAGTTAAAATTGGAATGTCTCACAGAGGAAGACTTAATGTTTTGGCAAATGTATTACAAAAATCATATAAAAGAATATTTAATGAATTTTCTGAAGAAATAACCGCTTCATCTGATGAAAAAGATAGCTCCGGAGATGTAAAATATCACTTGGGCGCTTCATCTGATAGGGTATTTGATAATAATTCTGTTCATGTCAGCCTTACAGATAATCCATCCCATTTAGAAGCTGTAAACCCTGTTGTTTTAGGACAAACAAGAGCAAAACAATTTTTTCATGGCGACAAAGAAAGAAAAAAAGTAATTCCTATATTAATTCATGGAGATGCAGCATTTGCAGGGCAAGGTATTATTGCTGAGTGCTTTGCAATGTCTGGTCTACCAGGTCATAATACAGGCGGAACTATACATTTTATAATTAATAATCAAATAGGATTTACTACAAGTCCAAGATTTGCACGCTCATCTCCACACCCTTCTGATGTTGCAAAAATGGTAGATTCACCAATTATACATGCCAATGGTGATGATCCAGAATCAGTTGTCTATGCAACAAGAATAGCCGTAGAGTTTAGACTTAAATTTAATAGAGACGTTGTAGTTGATTTAGTTTGTTACAGAAGATTTGGCCACAATGAAGGAGACGAACCTTCATTTACTCAACCTTTAATGTATAAAAAAATTAAATCTCATCAATCTACAGTAAAAGTTTACGGGAATAAATTAATTAATGAAAACACCATTTCTTCTGAGAATTTAAATAATTATATTAAAAAATTTAAAGAACTTCTTGAAGAGCAATATAAAAATGCAAAAAACGATAAGCCTAAAATTGAATGGTTTGAGGGAACATGGTCAAGATATAAACCTAGAAAAGGTAAAGATAAAAGAGGTGTTACTGGTTTTTCAACTAACAAACTTTTAGAAATTTCAGATAAAATACATTCACTTTCATCTGAGCTAAATATACACAAAACTATAGTAAAGATTTTTGAAGCTAGAAAAGATTCTGTACTTAAAGGCAATGGAATAGATTGGTCTACAGCCGAAGCTCTTGCATTTGGTTCATTGTTGGAAGAAGGGTATCCTGTAAGATTTGTTGGACAGGATTCTGGAAGAGGAACTTTTAGTCAGAGACATTCAGTGCTAAGAAATCAAATAGATAATTCAAGATATATTCCATTAAACAATATATCAATAAAACAAAAAAAATTTGAAATAGTTGATAGTTTTTTATCAGAGCTAGCAGTTTTAGGTTTTGAATATGGTTATAGTTTAGTTGAGCCCAACACATTAACAATTTGGGAAGCTCAATTTGGTGATTTTGCAAATGGAGCTCAAGTAATAATTGACCAATTTATTTCTTCAGGAGAAAGAAAATGGTTAAGAGCTTCTGGTTTAGTATTATTATTACCACATGGTTATGAAGGTCAAGGTCCAGAACATTCTTCCGCAAGGTTAGAAAGATTTTTACAATTATGTTCAAATGACAATATGCAAGTTATGAATTGTACCACTCCGGCAAACTATTTTCATGCTTTAAGAAGACAAGTCGTTAGAGATTTTAGAAAGCCTTTAATTATGATGGCGCCAAAGTCTTTACTGAGAAATAAATATTGTGTTTCAAATATTGAGGATTTTAGTAAAACTAATTCTTTCCATAGAGTTTTGTGGGATCATGCAATAGATCCAAAAATTAAAGGTCTTATTAAATTAAAAAAAAGCAACGAAATAAAAAAAGTAATACTATGTTCAGGAAAAATTTATTTTGACTTGTTGGTAGCAAGAGAAAAATTAAAAAAAGATAATGTTATTTTATTTAGAATTGAACAGCTTTATCCTTTTCCGGTAAAAAGCCTTGTAAAAGAAATAAAACCTTTTGCAAAAAAGGCTAAATTCTACTGGTGTCAGGAAGAACCAAAAAATATGGGTGCATGGTTCTCAGTGAGAGATTATATACAATGGACATTAGATTATATAAAAGCTAATAATAGAGAGATTTCTTATATTGGAAGAAGTCCTGATGCAACGCCAGCTACAGGTTATGCGAAAAGACATTTAGCTCAACAAAAAGAAATAACTGATATAGTTTTTAATTAAAAATGGCAGAAAAAATTTTAGTACCTGTACTTGGAGAGAGTATTGCAGAAGCAACCATTACTAAATGGTTGAAAAATAAAGGCGACAATATTAATGCTGATGAGCCTTTAGTAGAATTAGAAACAGATAAAGTTAATCTAGAAGTTCCATCTCCAATTAATGGTACACTTACTGAAATTAATTTTAAAGATGGCGATACGGTAGAAGTTGGTGCTGTTCTAGGAGAAATATCAAGTGGATCTGGAGATCAAAAACAAGAGAATGTTAAAAATAATGAAAAAGTAGAAAAAAAGACATCCGATAATGTAATTAATTTTGGCAAAGAAAAAAAACAAGAACCGAAAATTTTTGAAGATGAAAAAAAAGAAGAACCATTAGTTTTAACAAAAGAAGAACCATTAGTTTTAACAAAAGAGGTGCCTAGAAAACAAAAAACAGTTAGCAAAAAAGTATTGTCTCCTGCGGTAAGAAAAATTGTAGAAGAAAACAAGATTGATATTAGTTCAATTAAAGGAACAGGAAAGTCTGGTCAAATTTTAAAAGGTGATTTAATTAATTTGATGGGATCAACTCCTCAGCCATCTGAAAGAAAATTAAAATATGGTCAAGAAGAAAGAATTAAAATGAGCAGACTAAGACAAACTATAGCAAAAAGATTAAAAGAAGCTCAAGAAAATGCAGCTATGTTAACTACATTTAATGAAGTTGATATGACAAATATTATTGAAATGAGGAAAAACAACCAGGAGGATTTTCAAAAAAGATTTGGAATAAAACTTGGTTTTATGTCTTTTTTTGTTAAAGCATGTGTACTTGGACTAAAAGCATTTCCAGCAATCAATGCCGAGATAGAAGGTCAAGAAATTATATATAAAAATTATTATAATATAAGTTTTGCTGTTGGAACTGAAAAAGGTTTAGTAGTTCCAGTATTAAGAAGTGCAGATGAAATATCATTTGCAGAAATAGAAAAAAATATAAAAACTATTTCTGAAAAAGCTAGAGATGGAAAACTAACTATTGATGACTTACAAGGTGGAACATTTACAATAAGCAACGGAGGTGTATACGGCTCGATGCTTTCAACACCAATTCTTAATCCGCCACAGTCAGGAGTTCTTGGAATGCACAATATAGTTGAAAGACCAATTGCTATAAATGGAGAAGTTGAAATTAGACCAGTAATGTATTTGGCCCTATCATACGACCACAGAATAATAGACGGGAAAGACTCAGTTTCATTTTTAAAATTATTAAAAGAAAATCTTGAGGATCCAAAGAAATTATTTTTACATCTTTAAATGGCAGAAAAATTTCAAGCAACTGTAATTGGAGGCGGGCCCGGAGGTTATGTTTGTGCAATACGATTAGCTCAATTAGGTATTAAAACTGCATGCATTGAATCTAGAGGAACATTAGGTGGAACCTGTTTAAATATTGGATGTATACCTTCAAAAAGTTTGCTTAATCTTTCGGAAAATTTTCATAAAGCAAAAAATTTCTCAAAAATTGGAATTGAAGTAGGTGAAGTTAAGTTAAATCTTCAAAAAATGATGCAAAATAAGGATAAAGCGGTAACTATTTTAACAAAAGGAGTAGAATTTTTATTCAAAAAAAACAAAATAACTTATTTTAAAGGAACTGGTAAATTAAAATCAAAATCTGAAATAACAATTGTAGACAAAGAAAATAAAGAAACAAATATTCAATCAGACAATATAATTATAAGCACTGGTTCGGAGCCCGCATCTCTTCCAGGAATTAAATTTGATGAAGAAAAAGTAATATCTTCTACTGGAGCGTTATCATTAAAATCTGTTCCAAAAAAAATGGTAGTTGTTGGTGGTGGCTATATTGGTCTAGAAATGGGATCTGTTTGGTCGAGACTAGGATCTGAAGTTCATGTTGTTGAATTTTTAGATCATATTACACCAGGTATGGATAAAGAAATTTCAAATGAATTTATGAAAATTTTAAAAAAACAAGGGTTAAATTTTCATTTACGAACTAAAGTTGAAAAAATATCAAAATCAAAAAATGGAGTTATAATTGAAACTTCAGATAAAGAAGGAAAAAAAATAAAATTTGAAAGTGATGTAGTTTTGATTTCTGTGGGTAGAAAGCCTTATACAAAAAATTTAAATTTAGAAAAAATAGGAATAAAATTAGATGAAAAAAAAAGAATTAAAGTTAATAAAAATTATCAAACAAATATTACAAACATTTATGCTATTGGTGATGTTATTGAAGGTCCAATGCTAGCTCACAAAGCTGAAGAAGAAGGGATAGCTGTTGCAGAATTAATTTCTGGTCAATCTGGGCATGTCAATTATGAAGTTATACCTGGCGTTGTTTATACAACACCAGAAGTTGCATCCGTTGGTAAAACTGAAGAACAACTTAAAGAAAAAAATCAAAAATATAAAATTGGAAAGTTTCCTTTTATGGCTAATTCAAGAGCTAAAGCAATTGATGAACCAGATGGGTTTGTAAAAATTTTAGCCGATGCAACTACAGATAAAGTATTAGGTGTTCATTTGATAGGTCCTCATGCAGGAGAATTAATTGCAGAAATGGCAATAGCAATGGAATTTGGGGCCAGCTCCGAAGATATTGCAAGAACTTGTCATGCTCACCCTACATTTTCTGAAGCTGTGAAAGAAGCAGCTTTATCTGTAGAAAAAAGGCAAATTCACTCGTAGTATATTTTCATATGAAAATATGAAAATTCCAATTTTATTGCCAAATATATTTAATCATCCATTTACTTATAAATCTTCAAATTTAAATCTAGAATTAGGAGATTATGTTGAAGTACCATTTGGAAAAAATAAAAAAATTGGAATTGTTTGGGATGAATTTGAAAAAAATAAAAATAAACAATATTTAATAAAAAATGTAATTAGAAAATTAGAAATTCCATCCCTTAATTTAGAAACAATTAATTTTTTAAAATGGTTTTCAGAATACAATATGGTTCCAATGGGAATGTCATTAAAATTACATTTATTAAGCAATGAAGCTATTGAAATACAAAATAATGAAGAATTACAAAAATATAATACTTACAAAAAGGCTAATGAAATAACACTTTCTAAAGAACAATTAACTTCTGTAAAAGCTATAACAAAAAATGATAATAAATTTAGAGTACATGTAATTCAAGGAACAACAGGATCAGGAAAAACAATTGTATATTTTAATAGCTTAAAAAAAAAAATAAAAGAAGGCTTTCAAGGGTTAATTTTATTACCTGAAATAGGACTAACTGGAGAATTTCAAAAAAAGTTTAAAGAATTCTTTGGTTTTGATGCTGCTATCTGGCATTCATCAGTAACAAAAAAAAACAAAAAAATTATATGGAATGGTATTGCAACAGGAAAAATTAAAGTATTAATAGGAGCAAGATCTTCTTTATTTTTACCTTTTTCAAATCTTGGTATTATTGTTGTAGATGAAGAACACGATCAATCTTATAAACAAGATGAAGGGATAATTTATAATGCTAGAGACATGGCTATCTCGAGAGCATTCTTTGCAAATATACCAATTAATTTAGTAACTGCCGTACCTTCTATAGAAACTTTTGATAATATTAAAAAAGGAAAATATTTACATTCAAGATTATATAAAAGATATTTAGATGCAAATCTTCCAAACCATGAAATTATTAATTTAAATAAAAGTAACTTAAAAAATAATTCATGGATATCTGATAAAACAATTCAAAAAGTAAAAGATCATTTAAATATAAATGACCAAGTACTTTTTTTTGTTAATAGAAGAGGATTTGCTCCATATGTTCTTTGTAAAAAATGTTTAAAAGTTCATACATGTCCAAACTGCTCAATAAATTTAGTTTATCATAAAAAAAAAGAAAATTTAATTTGTCATTACTGTGGCTACACGACAAAATTAAATAGAAAATGCAATGATAATAAAAATTGTGAATATGCATTTAGCGGTCCTGGTGTTGAAAGAATTTATGATGAGGTAAAAAAAATATTTCCAGGAAAAGAAATTACTATTTTTTCAAGTGACACAATGAACAAAAAATCATCTTCAGAAATTTTAGAAAAAATAAAAAATAATAAAATTCAAATTTTAATTGGTACTCAACTTATTTCTAAAGGATTTCACTTTCCAAATTTGAATTGTATAGTTGTTGTAGATATAGACTTAACTTTACATGGGCATGATTTAAGGGCTGCAGAAAAGAATTTACAATTATACCATCAGTTATCAGGAAGAGCGGGCAGAGCTGGAAAGCCAGCAACAGTATATTTTCAAACTTATAATATTAAATCAAACGCAATATCTCAAATCACAAATGTTAATCCTGATATATTTTTAGAAAAAGAATTATTGCTTAGAAAAAGAAATAATTTGCCTCCGTTTGAAAGATTTATATCTATTATATTAAGTGGAAAAAATGAAAAAAAAATTGAGTTATTTGCTCACAAATTGAAAGAAAAATTAGATAATAGTTTAAATGCAAAAATACTTGGACCAGTGGTTGCTCCAATATTTAAAATAAATAAAAATTTTAGATATAGAATCCTGGTCAGGTCAAAAAAAACACAAAAAATACAAAAAACTCTCTCTAATGTTTTAAAAAATTTCAAAAACCAGAAAGAAATAAAACTAGCAGTTGATGTTGACCCAATAAGCTTTAATTAAGGCCCTTAAATTAAGCTTTTTGGCCAATGTGGCGCTTGAAGAGATTAATTTCATATGCTAATTAAATTCAACTTTTATAAAACCTCATAACTAATAAGGATATACATTGAGCGACAAAAATAAATTTTCTGATTCTTCTGCAAAGAGCTATTCCCAAGCGCTTTATGAACTTGCTTTCGAAGAAAAAAATTTAAATGATGTTGAAAAAAATGCAATCTCACTTCTTAAGCTTATTTCTCAAAGTGAAGATTTTAATTTACTAATAAAAGACCCAACAAACAAGCAAGAAGATCAGTTAAATGTTATAAATATAATTTTTGAAAAATTTAATTTAAATAATTTATTAAAAAAATTTTTAAATTTTTTGGTAATGAAGAGAAGATTTTTTTATGTTGAAAAAATTTTAAAAGATTTCGTAATGATTTGTTCAAAAAACCGTGGTGAAATTTTTGCAAAATTAATTGTAGCTAAACAACTTAACGAAAATGAAATAAATAAAATAAAAAATGACTTATCGCAAAATTTTGGATCAGATGTTAAATTAAATTATAATTATGATCCAGACTTAATAGGTGGATTAATTATGCAAGTAGAAAGTGTTATGATTGATACATCTATCAAAAATAAATTACAGCAAATCGAAAACAAAATGATAGAGGCATAAATGGAAATAAATCCTTCAGAAGTTACGAAAATATTAAAAGAACAAATTAAAAAATTTGGAGATAAAGCAGAAGTAACTGAAGTTGGTCAGGTCTTATCCGTTGGTGATGGTATAGCTAGAATATATGGCCTAGATAATGTTCAAGCAGGGGAGATGGTTGAATTTTCTGATGGTTCAAAAGGTATGGCTTTAAACTTAGAAAGTGACAATGTTGGTGTTGTAATTTTTGGTGAGGACAGAGCTATAAAAGAAGGTGATACAGTAAAAAGAACAGGAGCAATTGTAGATGCTCCCGTGGGTAAAGAATTATTAGGAAGAGTTGTTGATGGTTTAGGAAACCCAATAGATGGCAAAGGTGCATTAGACAAAGGTATAAAAAGAAGCAGAGTTGAAGTTAAAGCGCCAGGTATAATTCCAAGAAAATCTGTAAGTGAGCCAATGCAATCAGGACTTAAATCAGTTGATAGTTTAGTTCCTATTGGAAGAGGACAAAGAGAATTAATTATAGGCGACAGACAAACAGGAAAAACTGCAGTTGCAATTGATACAATAATTAATCAGAAAAAAATTAATGAATCGAATGATGAAAAAAAAAAATTGTATTGTATTTATGTGGCAATTGGACAAAAAAGATCTACCGTAAGACAAATAGAAAAATCATTAGAAGAAGCTGGAGCCATGGAATATACAACAATAGTTGCGGCAACAGCATCAGATGCAGCACCACTTCAATTTTTAGCCCCTTACACAGGATGCACAATGGGAGAGTATTTTAGAGATAATGGAATGCACGCTTTGATTATTTATGATGATTTATCTAAGCAAGCGGTTGCATATAGGCAAATGTCATTATTGTTAAGAAGGCCCCCTGGAAGAGAAGCATATCCAGGAGATGTTTTTTATTTACACAGCAGGCTACTAGAAAGAGCAGCTAAACTTAGCGATGAACACGGAGGCGGATCTCTAACAGCACTTCCAATTATTGAAACACAAGGTGGTGATGTATCTGCCTTTATTCCAACTAATGTTATTTCAATTACAGACGGACAAAT
>CAZABF010000011.1:0-15159 GCA_964483495.1 uncultured Candidatus Pelagibacter sp.
TTGTATATTTTCTGCATGTTTTTTTTAGTCCATCAATTAAATTTTCATTTTGTTTGGCATTTTTTAAAGAAAATGTTTTGGTGAGCTTTAATATTTCCTCTTCTAATCCATCAAAAAATTCTTCTTTTTCGAAAATTGGCAAACCTTTAATATTTACTAATGGTTTGCTGTACAGTGTTCCTTTGTTAGAAATAATTAAAGTTAAGTCTATATATCCGTTATTAGCAAGATTTTTTCTTTCTTTAATAAAAACTGAATCTTCTTCTATTGAAATTTCTCCATCAACACACAATCTGCCACTTGGTGCTTTATCGTAAACATGTGGTTTATCGCATGGAAAAATTTTTACTATATCTCCGTTCTCTACTTGCACAGGATGTCGAATTTTCATTTCATAAGCAAAATTGATTTGTTCTTTCATATGTCTGTGTTCACCATGAACTGGAATAAGGGAATTAGGTTTAATCCATTTATACATGTCCTTTAAATCTTCTCTATTTGGATGACCAGAAACATGAACAAATTCTGTTTCTTCTGTTATTACAATGATGCCATCTTTTAATAGTTTGTTGTGGACGTTATAATGCTTTCTAACATTGCCGGGTATTATTTTTGATGAAAAAATGACTGTGTCATCTTTTTCTATAAACACATCTGGATGTGTGAAGTTTGAAATTCTATTTAATGCACCCATTGGCTCGCCTTGGCTTCCGGTACAGAGATAAACAATTTTATCTCGAGCTAATTTTTTTGTATCTCTAGGATCAAGAGGTTCTATTACATTTTGAAGATAACCACATTGTCTAGCAGCTTTATATATCCTTTGCATCGATCTACCAACTAAAGATATATGTCGGCCTATTTTTTCTGCACAAAAAAATACGGTTTCCATTCTAGCAACATTAGAGGCAAAAGAAGTCACTAAAATTTTCTTTTTTTGACGTGACATAATATTAAGCATATTTTTTCTCACGTCTGCCTCGGACCCGGCTCTTCCTATACTAAAAACATTTGTTGAATCACATATCATGGCAAGAACGCCATCATCACCTATTTTCTTTAGTTTTTCTTCATTAACTTTGTTACCTACTAAGGGGTTGGGGTCAACTTTCCAGTCACCAGTATGAAAAATAGTTCCGGCTGGTGTGTCAATTTTTAAACCATTCGGTTCCAGTATAGAGTGTGTTAAAGTTACAAACTCTATTTTAAAAGGATCAAGATTAATTGTTCCATTTAGTTTAACAATTTTTAAATAAGGAATTATATCAATTTTTTTTTCTTTAAATTTCTCAGTAACAAGAGCTGCAGTAAATGGAGTTGCGTAAATTTTACATTTTAATTTTTTCCATACATAAGTTATTGCACCAATATGATCTTCATGTGCGTGAGTTAAAACAATGCCTAATAAATTATCTTTTTTGTCAACAATAAAACCTGGGTCAGCATATATTAAATCTATTCCTGGCAAGCTATCATCTGCAAATGTAACGCCAACATCAACTATAATCCATTTTTGTGAACCAGGTTTTCCATATGCGTACAAATTCATGTTCATGCCAATTTCACCAGATCCACCTAGTGGACAAAATATTAATTCGTCTTTCATAATAATTTAGTAATTTTTAGTAGGCCTTTAATAGTTATGTCTTTGTCTATAAAAATCTTTTGTCTAATTGATTTGCTAAATAAATGAGAATAACCGCCGGTTAAAATTACTTTATATTTTTTTTTAGTTTGTTTAGAAATTTTATCAATTATATTTTCTACTAATCCAATGTAGCCCCAATAAAAACCGGATCTTACAGCCGAAATAGTGTTTTTTCCTAAAATATTTTTAATTTTTTTTAATTTTAATGAGGGTATAAGTGAAGCTTTTGAAATCAAAGTACTAAGAGAAAGCGATACGCCAGGTGCAATAATGCCACCTAAATATTTGTTTTTATTAATGACATCAAAAGTTGTAGCAGTTCCAAAGTCTACAATAATATAGTTATTTTTTTTGTCATTAACTCCAATTGCGTTACAAAGTCTGTCCGATCCTATTTGTTTTCTATTAACTAAAATTTTGATTAACTTGTTTATATTTAACTGTTTTATTTCAAAACATTTTAATTTTAAATTTTTTAATAGAAAAATTTTTATTAATCTAAATATTTTTGGAACAACGCTGCTAAAAATAGCTTTATTTAAAATAATTTTTTTTTTTAAAATAAAAGATAAATTTTTTTTAAGATATTTATTGTTTATTAAATTTGATTTTAAAATTATTTTTTTTGCTAATTTTTTCTTCGTGGAATATACATAAATTTTTACTTCAGTATTGCCTATATCACCAATAATGTACATTTTATATTCTTAATCGATTCAATCTTTTATGCAAATAGTTTTAAATTTTTAATATAGTTTTTTTCTATATTTTTAATTAAATTCATTTTTTTAACTTTAATACCTGTTTCTTTCAAAATATTGGTAGTTGGATAATTTTTTATCTTTGGGTTTTTAATTAAATTAATTCCAATTCCAATTACTATAAATTTTACCTTTTTATTAAAAGTCGTTTCTTGAAGTATTCCGCAAATTTTTTTTTTATTAACCAATAGATCGTTTGGATATTTTATAGTTATGTTTTTTTTAAAATATTGAATTAATGCATTTTTAATTATTTTACAGTTTAAAGTAGTAATTTTTTTTAATTCTATATTTTTTTTAATTTCAAAAAAAATAGTCATAAATAAATTTCCTTTATGTGATAACCATTTTTTACCATATTGACCTCTGCCCTTTTTTTGAAGATCAGCAATAATTATACCCTTGATGAAACCGGTTTTAATTTTTTTAATTCCTAAATCATTTGTGCTATTAACTTTTTTATAAAAAAATTTTTTAAAATTCATTAAATAATATTTATTTTTTCTATTATTTCGATTAAAGGGCTAGGATATATGAAGTAAAAGAGAATAAATATTGATGAAAAAATTAATGATATTTTTAAACCAATATTATGATTGCTTTCGTATTTTTCTTTCTCTGAGTCAAAATAAATTATCTTTATTAATCTTAAATAATAAAAAGCAGCTATAACAGTTGAAAGCAAGCCGGTTATAGCTAAGAAGTACATTGATTGTTCTATCACCGCAGAAAAAATATAAAATTTAGCAAAAAAACCAGCTAGTGGAGGTATACCTGCCAACGAAAATAATACGATTAAAAATGAAAATGATAGAATTGGGTGATTTTTTGATAATCCTGATAGATCTTCAATATTTTCAAAATATTTTTCGTCTCTTCTTAGCATAAAAAGACAGCTAAAAAATGCCAAATTCATAAACAAATAAATTGAAATATATGTTATAGAACTTTGTATTCCTTGGTTAGTTCCAGTTGATACGCCAGCTAAAGCATAACCCATATGTCCTATTGAGCTATATGCAATTAGTCTTTTAAGATTTTTTTGTCCAATAGCAGCAATTGCCCCAAATAACATGGAAGCAATTGAAAGAAAAACAATTATAATTTGCCATTGATCTATAATATTTAAAAATGGAACGTAAAGAATTCTTATAAACACTGTTAAAGCAGCAATTTTAGGCAATATTGCGAAAAAAATAGTTACTGATGTTGGCGACCCCTCATAAACATCAGGCGCCCACATATGAAAAGGAACAGCTGATATTTTAAATGCTAAACCAGTAATAATAAAAATTATTCCAAAAGTTAATCCATAGCTACTCTGGTTTATATTCTCTGCTATCAAATTAAAATTTGTAGAACCAGAAAAACCGTATATTAAAGAGCAACCGTAAAGAAGAAGACCTGAAGATAATGCACTTAAAACAAAATATTTTAAACCCGACTCTGAGGATAATATATTGTCTCTATTAAATGAAGCCAGAACATACAAAGCTAGAGATTGCAGTTCCAAACCCATATAAAATAAAATTAAATCATTTGAACTAATCATTACCATCATGCCAAGTATTGATGATAAAACTAAGATTGGATATTCAATTTTATTTATTTTAATTACTTGAATATATTTACTAGACGAAAGTAATACAAAAATTCCTGATATAATTGTTAAAATTTTCATAAATGAAGTTAAATAATCAATTTTGTAGCTGTTATTAAATAATTCTATATTCTCATTTATGGGAAAATTAAAAATCAAAGCCAAACAACTCAATAAAGATATAATACTTAAATTATAAATTAAATTTGAGCTATTTTTTTTAAATACTCCAATAATTAATAAAATCATAATTGACAAACAAAGAAAAATTTCAGAATAAATAAAATTTAAATTAATCATTTAATTTTTTACCAAATTTGAATTTAAATTATCGTTATAGACTTCTATTAAATTTTCTATAGAAATTTCAATTGTGCTTAATAATGGCTCTGGATAAAAACCAAAAAATATAATTGGAAAAACAAGAGAAGAAAGAATAAAAATTTCAGATTTATTTAAATCTGTCATTTTTTTTAGTTCATTTTTAAAAATTTCACCAAATATAATTCTTTTATAAAGCCACAACATGTATGCGGCAGCTAAAATTACTCCTAAACTTGCAATAGTGGCTACTAAAAAGCTTTTTTTAAAAGTTCCAACTAAAATTAAAAACTCACCTATAAAACCACTTGTTCCTGGGAGACCAATTGCACCAAGAGTGAATACCATTAAAACTATTGAATATTTAGGCATTATAGAAACCAGTCCTCCATAATTGGCTATTAACCTGGTATGCATTCTTTCATAAATTACACCAACGGATAAAAAGAGCGCCGCTGAAACTAATCCATGACTAATCATTTGAAATATACTTCCTTCTAATCCTTGTTGAGTGAATGTAAATATTCCTAAAGTTACAAATCCCATGTGTGCTACTGAAGAATATGCAATTAATTTTTTCATATCTTCCTGCATTAATGCAACAAATGAAGTATAGATTATTGCAACTAAGCTCAAAAAATAAATTAAAGGAACAAAGTACTCTGAAGCTATAGGAAAAAGTCCAATAGAAAATCTTATAAACCCATATCCAGCCATTTTTAATAAAATTGCAGCTAATAGAACAGATCCAGCTGTTGGTGCTTCAACGTGTGCATCTGGTAACCAAGTATGAACAGGCCACATTGGAGTTTTTACAGCAAATGAGCTAAAAAATGCTAACCATAATAAATATTGGTACTTCTCATCTACACCAATACTATAAAGATAAGTTATATCTGTAGTGCCTGTAATCCAATATATTGAAATTATAGCAATCAACATAAGAACAGATCCAAGAAGTGTATAAAGAAAAAACTTAAATGCAGAATAAACTCTTCTTTCACCGCCCCATATACCAATAATTAAAAACATTGGAATTAAACCACCTTCAAAAAAAAGATAAAATACAACTAAATCTAATGAACAAAATACTCCAATCATTAAAGATTCCATTAAAAGTATTGCAATAAGAAATTCTTTTAATCTGTTCTTAATTGTATTGTTTACAGAAACAACACATAAAGGAGAAATAAAAGTAGTTAGTATAATAAATAGAATTGAAATACCATCAATACCAACTTTGTAGTTTATAAATCCTTTAATCCAAGATCGTTCTTCTAAAAATTGAAACTCAGAAGTGGATGGGTCAAATAAATGCCAAAGATATAATGATAAGATAAAGTTAGCAAAAGAAACAAATAGTGCCAAATATTTACTTGTAAGATGAGTGTTTGATTTAGATTTTGAAAAAAATATAAATAGAGCACCTAATAATGGTAATAAAATTAATGATGATAAAATAGGGAAGTCCATTATTTAAGTATTAAAAAAGTTAATAAAGCAGAAAAACCTAAAAGCATTACAAAAGCATAATGATATATAAATCCATTTTGAAATTTTACTGCTAATAAAGAAATGTTTTTTATTAAAGCAGAAATACCATCAGGTCCAAATCGATCAATAAATCTTGAATCTATTTTCTTCCAAAAATATAAGCCTATCTTTTTTGAAGGATTTACAAATAAATAGTCATATAATTCATCAAAATACCATTTGTTTTTTAGAAAATTATATAAAGGCAAGTTTCCATTAACTATATTATTTGAAATTTTAATATTTTTAATAAAAATATAATAAGCGATAGGTATAGATAAAATTACTAATATTGGAGTTAAAAGTATAAACCATGACGGTGGATGATCATGGCTCAAAGGTTCCAAAAAGAAAATTGAATTTTTCCAAAAATTACTTGAGGATTCAATTCCAATAAATAAATCTTTAAATAAAAATCCAGAAAAAATAGCTCCTATTGCTAAAATTATTAATGGAATTATCATAACCATTGGTGACTCGTGCATGCTGGATATGTTTAATTTTTTATTATTGTAATTACCATGAAAGGTTTTAAATAATAATCTCCAAGAATAAATTGAAGTTAATAAAGCTGTAAATATTCCTATTCCAGCAGCAAAATAACCAGCTGTATTGCCTCTTAAATAAGCAAATTCTATAATTGCATCTTTAGAATAGAAGCCTGATAAAAATGGAAATCCTGTTAATGCAAGAGTTCCTATTATCATTAATACCCATGTATAAGGAAGTTTTTTCCAAACTCCTCCCATTAAATTGATATTTTGTTCATCTTTAAATGAATGAATTACTGAACCAGAACCTAAAAATAATAATGCTTTAAAAAAAGCATGAGTAAATAAATGGAACATAGCAACATTATAAGCTCCCACACCAGCTGCAAAAAACATATATCCTAATTGGCTACAAGTTGAATAAGCTATTATTTTTTTAATATCATCTTGAGCTAATGCTACTGTTGCAGCAAAAAAAGCTGTAGACATGCCAACTATAGTAATAATATTCAGAGCAAGTGGTGAGTATTCGTAAATTGGTGAACATCTAACAACTAAAAATACACCAGCAGTAACCATTGTAGCGGCATGAATCAGTGCAGATACAGGTGTAGGCCCTTCCATTGCATCAGGTAGCCAAGTATGTAGAAATATTTGTGCAGATTTTCCCATTGCACCTATAAATAAAAGAATGCAAACTAAATTAATTGCATTGAAGTTTATTCCTAAAAATGACAATTCTTTTTCTAATGATTGAGGTATTAATTCAAATACTTCTGTGTAATTAACTGTTCCAAACAAATAGAATATTAAAAATATTCCCAGTGCAAATCCAAAGTCACCTACTCTATTGACAACAAATGCTTTGATAGCAGCTGCATTAGCGCTTTCTTTTTTAAACCAAAAACCTATTAAAAAATATGAACATAGACCAACACCTTCCCATCCAAAAAACAGTTGTAAAAAATTGTCTGAAGTTACTAGCATTAACATTGAAAATGTAAATAACGACAAGTAAGACATGAATCTTTGTTTGTGTGGATCGTGTGACATATATCCAATTGAGTATATGTGAACTATTGAAGAAACTAATGTTACAACAACTAACATTACCGATGAAAGAGCATCTATCTTAATAGACCAGTTAACATTAAATGTTCCTGAGTTTATCCAAGTAAGTACATCTAAATTGTTTGTATAGCTCTCATTAAATACTTTATAAAAAATTAAAAAAGAAAGAATTGAAGAAATTGAAACGAACAAACTAGTTAAAATTTCTGAATTTCTTGAACCTAGAAATTTTCCAAAAAATCCCGAAATGATAGAGCCTATTAAGGGTAGAAAAATAATTAAATATTCAAATTCCATTTTAACCTTTTAATTTATTAATTTCCTGGACTCTAATTGTTCCAGAATTTCTGTAGTAAATTACAATTATGGCCAAACCTATTGCCGCTTCAGCTGCCGCTACTGTTAAAATAAATATAGCAAATATCTGGCCAGTTAAATCATTTAAATAAATTGAAAAAGAAACTAAATTAATATTAACGGCAAGAAGCATTAGTTCAATGCTCATTAAAATTACTATAATATTTTTTCTGTTTAAAAATATTCCAACAACTCCAATAGTAAAAATAGTGGCTGCAAGAATCAGATAATGACCTAAAGTAATTTCAAGCATCTATTTTTACTCCTTCGTTATACTTTGGATCTGTTAGTTCAACACCTTCTTTACGTTCTCTTGATATTTGTTTAAAATAACTTTGTCTCTTAATTCCTTCTCTTTGTCTAAAAGTCAGGACAATAGCTCCTATCATAGCTACTAGAAGAATCATTCCACTTAATTGAAAAAGATGTATGTAGTCCGTATACAAAACTTTACCAATTTCATGTGTATTTGTAGTACTTAAATCAACGCCAATTGAAGAAAAATTTTTCAACAGTTCAGGCTTATATTTCCACCCACCAACAACAATAATTAGTTCAAAAAATATAACTATACTGATCAACAAGCCTACTGGAATATGATTAGAATTTTTTTCTCCACTTAACCATTTATTTTTTTGTTGAGAAACATTAAGCATCATTACTACGAACAAAAATAAAACTGCAACAGCGCCCACGTAAACTATCAACATTATCATTCCAATAAATTCTGCTCCAATCATTATAAATAGGCAAGAAATTGTTATAAAATCTAATATTAAGAAAAAAACTGAATGAACAGTATTTCTTGAAACAATAACCATCATTGAAGAAAATATTGCAATTAAAGAAAAAATATAAAAAAATATAGAATGAATTATCATAACTATCTGTATGGATTATCAGCTTTAATATTTGCGGCTAATAAACTTTCCCATCTATCTCCATTATCTAATAATTTTTGTTTGTTGTAATAAAGTTCTTCTCTTGTTTCTGTCGAAAATTCAAAATTAGGTCCTTGAACAATAGCGTCTACTGGACAAGACTCCTGACATAATCCACAGTAAATACATTTCAGCATGTCAATGTCATATCTTGTAGTTTTTCTGCTGCCATCTTTTCTTTCAGCGGATTCAATTGTTATCGCTTGAGCAGGACAGACTGCTTCACATAATTTGCAGGCTATACATCTTTCTTCGCCATTTGGATATCTTCTTAGAGCATGTTCGCCGCGAAACCTTGGACTGATTTTTCCTTTTTCAAATGGATAATTTAAAGTTTTTTTTGCTTTAAAAGATTCTTTAATAGCAATAAATAAACCACTCATGAAATCAGCTAATAAAATTGTTTTAATGAATCTTGATATTTTCATAATTAATTTGTTGGTAATAGATTAAAATAAAATAAATAACTTGCTGTTAAAACTACCCATATTAATGATAAAGGTAGGAAAATTTTCCAACCCAATTTCATTAATTGATCGTACCTGTATCTTGGTACAATTGCCTTAACTAAAGAAAAAAGAATAAACAACAACAGGATTTTTAGTATCAACCATAATGGTGCTGGTATAAGTGAAAAAGGATAAAGATCTATTGGAGACAGCCATCCTCCTAAAAACAAAATAGACCCCATGCTGCACATTAATAGAATATTTGCATATTCACCTAACCAAAACATTGCATACATCATTCCAGAATACTCTGTTTGATAACCTGCTACTAATTCAGCTTCTGCTTCAGGTAAATCAAATGGTGGTCTATTAGTTTCTGCAAGAGCTGATATGAAAAAAATAACAAACATGGGAAATAATGGAATTATAAACCATAATTTTTCTTGAGCTAAGACAATGTCTGTTAAATTTAAAGATCCAACACATAACAATACATTTATTATTATTATTCCAATAGAGACTTCGTATGAAACCATTTGTGCAGCAGATCTAATTGCTCCTAAAAATGGGTATTTAGAATTAGATGCCCAGCCACCCATAATTATTCCATAAACACCTAACGATGAAACTGCAAAAAGATATAAAATTCCAACATTTATGTCTGCTAAAACAAAGTCTTCACTAAAAGGTATAACTGCCCAAGAGATTAAGGCTAATGTCATTGTTACGATTGGAGCTAAAATAAAAATAATTTTATTGGCGCTAGCAGGGATTATTATTTCTTTAAAAATATACTTTAAAGCATCAGCTAAAGATTGAAATAAACCAAAAGGACCAACTACATTTGGACCTCTTCTTTTTTGAACAAAAGCCCAAACTCTTCTATCAAGCCATACAATCATTGCTACAGAAACCAAAACTGGAATTAACAAAAAAAGAATTTTGTAAACTTCGTCAAATAAAATATTTAAATATTCAATCATTATCCATCTGTTCCAGTGTTTTTAAGTTTTATTTTTACATTGTGACAGTCAGTCATTGTTTTTGAAGCTCTAGCTATAACATTGGAAAAGTAATAATTGGAATTATCCACAACTATTCTTTCATTAAAAAAATCTGCATCTACTGAATCGTTTTTGTTATTTTCTATTTTTAAATTTATAAAATTAAACATGCTATCTACTAATTCATCTTTGTTGTTAAATATTTTTTTTCTTTTTAACAATTCAGATAAATTATTAATAATTTCCCAATCTTCTTTGGCATCACCTGGTGGGTAAGAAGCTTTGTATGCTTTTTGAATATTTCCCTCTAAATTTGTAAAATGTCCATCTTGTTCTGTATAGGTTGAGCCAGGTAAAATAATATCAGCACATTCAGCTCCGTGATCACCATGACTTCCTACATATATAATAAATTCATTTTTCCTTTTAAATTTAAGGTTTTCTTGCCCAAATAAAAGTAAAATTTCAAATTCATTATTTAAAGTTTTTGTTAAAGTTATATTTTCTGAATCTGTAGAGCTAATTATATTTAAATCATTAGAACCCACTGTCGATGCATCTTTTGATAGTACATTTAAAGAGTTCCATTGATCTGTAATTTTGTTTATTGAAATTAAATATTTTTTCATTTCTTCAAATATATATTTTCCTGATTTTAAATTTAATGCTGTTTGACCAATAATTATTAATGGTTTTTTTGAATTTTGAATTACAGAACACAAATCATGATTTCCTTCAATTATATCTTTGATAATTTTTGTTTCATTTGGAAGAACTTTATATGGATAAGTTAAATCACCAACGTCTCCAATTGAATAAACATTGAACTTATTTTTGAGATAACTTTTTCTTATTCTTGAATTTAAAATTGTTGCCTCATATCTTGGATTTGTTCCTATAAGAACAACTAGATCGGAATCTTCGATTCCATTAATTGTTGAATTAAAAATATAATTTTTTTTATTATTTATATTTACATAGGAATTATCAATTCTGTAATCTAAATATTTTGACTTTATAGTTTTATTAAAAAACTCTTTTGCTACATATAAAGTTTCCATATTAGTAAGATCTCCTGTAAATCCAGCAATTTTATCTGATGAAGTTTCATTTATTTTTTTAACAATTATTTTATTAGCTTCATCCCAAGATATTTTTTCTAAGCCTTTTTTATTTTTTATATAAGGTGTGTCTATTCTTTGATTTTTAATTCCATCACATGCATACCTAGTTTTGTCTGATATCCATTCTTCATTAATGTCTTCATTTATTCTTGGTAAAACTCTTTTTACTTCCCATCCGCATGTATCAACTCTAATGCTAGATCCCACTGCATCCATTATATCAATAGTTTCGGTCTTTTTAAGTTCCCATGGTCTTGCTTCAAATACATAAGGTTTTGAAGTTAAGGCTCCAACAGGGCATAAATCAATAACATTAGCAGAAAGTTCTGATTCCATTGATCTTTCTAAATATGTTGTGATTTGCATATTTTCACCTCTACCAATAGCACCAAGTTCTGGAACGCCTGCAATTTCTGTAGCAAATCTAATACATCTTGTGCAATGAATACATCTAGTCATTTGAGTTTTAATTAAAGGACCCATGTATTTATCTGGTACTTCTCTTTTATTTTCTTTGTATCTAGTTTTATCTATTCCATAAAACATTGATTGGTCTTGTAAATCACATTCACCCCCTTGATCACAGACAGGACAATCTAAAGGATGATTGGCTAGTAGAAATTCCATAACTCCTTTTCTTGCTTTCTCTACTTTTTCTGTATTTGTTTTGATATTCATCCCTTCAGATATTGGCATAGCACATGAAGCAACAGGTTTAGGTGATTTTTCAATTTCAACTAGACACATTCTGCAGTTTCCGGCTATTGAAAGTTTTTCGTGATAACAAAATCTAGGAATTTCTGCTCCTGCTTTTTCACATGCTTGAAGTACAGTTAATCCTTCTTCAACTTCTAGATCTATATCGTTTACTTTTAATTTAATCATTATTTATCTAATAAGTGTTGATCCACTAAATAAGGAATTTTTTTACTTGTATTAACTAATGGATTAAAATTATTTCTTTTTGCTACTTCTTTTTTAAAATGTCTAAGTAAGCCTTGTACTGGCCATGCAGAGCCTTCTCCAAATGCACAAATCGTATGTCCTTCTATTTGTTTAGTGACATCCATCAGCATATCAACTTCATCTCTTGAAGCTTCACCTTTAGTCATTCTCTCCAGCATTCTCCACATCCATCCAGATCCTTCTCTGCATGGTGTGCATTGACCACAACTTTCATGTTTATAAAATCTTGCAATTCTAGCCATGCATTTAATTATATCTTGATCGTTATCTATAACCACAATGCCTGCAGTACCTAATCCGCTTTTTTGTTCAACCAATGAATCAAAGTCCATCTTAATTGTTTCACAAACATTTTTGGGTAGTAGTGGCATAGAAGAGCCACCTGGTATTACTGCTTTGAGGTTGTCCCATCCACCAATTACACCTCCAGCATGTTTTTCAATTAAATCTTTTAATGAAATTCCCATTTCCTCTTCAACATTACATGGGTTATTTACATTGCCTGAAACACAATAAATTTTTGTTCCTGTGTTGTTTGGTTTGCCAATACTTGCAAACCACTTCGCGCCTCTTCTCAAAATAGTTGGAACTACAGCTATTGTTTCAACATTATTTATAATTGTTGGACAGCCGTAAAGACCTATTAAAGCTGGAAAAGGAGGTTTCAATCTGGGTTGACCTTTCTTGCCTTCAAGACTTTCTAATAAAGCAGTTTCTTCACCACAAATATAAGCTCCTGCGCCGTAATGAATATATATGTCAAAATCCCATCCACTATCGCAAGCATTTGGACCAATTAATTTTTTTTCATAAGCTTCATTTATCGCTACTTGAAGCTTATTACCTTCGTTAAAATATTCTCCTCTTATATAAATATAACATTTCTTTGCATTAACTGCGTATGCAGCTAACAGACAACCTTCTATTAATTTATGAGGTTCAAATCTTAAAATATCTCTATCTTTACAAGTTCCAGGTTCAGATTCGTCAGCATTAATAACAAGATAGTGCGGTCTTGAACCAACTTCCTTTGGAGCAAATGACCATTTAAGACCTGTTGGAAAACCTGCTCCACCTCTTCCTCTAAGTTCAGAAGATTTTATTTCATTAATTATCCATTCTTTTCCTTTTTTGATAATTTCATTAGTATTTTGCCAGTCTCCTCTTTTTTGAGCAGACAAAATATCTGGACCTAAGTCATTGTATAAGTTTGTAAAAATTCTATCTTCGTCTTTAAGCATTTTTTATATTTAATAATGTTTTTCTGTTATTTTCTGGTTCAGAATTTTTTCTACCTCTATATGAGCCAGGTTTTGGTTTTTCTCCATTTTGTATTTGATTTATTATTTTTTCTGTTTTTTCTTTATTTAAGTCTTCATAATAATCGTCATTAATTTGCATCATAGGAGCATTTATGCATGCGCCGAGACACTCTACTTCCATCCAAGAACAAGTTTTATCTTTTGAAAGTTCATTTTCTTTATTGGATATTTTTTCTTTGCAAACTTTTACGATATCATGGGCACCTCTAATCATACATGGTGTTGTTGTGCAAATTTGAAAAAAATGTTTTCCAACAGGAGACAGATTATACATTGTATAAAATGTGGCTACCTCATAAACTTTGATGTATGGCATGCTTAGAAATTTTGCTATATATTTCATTGCAACAAGAGGTATCCAGTTATTATTTTGTTTTTGAGCTAAGTATAATAAAGCCATAACTGCGCTTTGTTGTTTTCCTTCTGGATAATTTTTAATTATTTTTTGTGCTGTTTCTAAATTTTTGTTATCAAATTTAAAATCAGACGGCTGTTCCTTAGAAATTTTTTTTATGCTCATCTATCAATTTCTCCAAAAACTACATCCATTGAACCTAGAACAGCCGGAACATCTGCTAGCATATGACCTTTGATCAAATAATCCATTGCTTGAAGATGGGAAAAGCCTGGCGCTCTTATTTTGCATTTATAAGGTTTGCTTGAGCCATCAGAAATTAAATAAACTCCAAATTCTCCTTTTGGAGCCTCAACAGCTACATATATTTCGTCTTTCTTGACTCTGTATCCTTCTGTAAATAATTTAAAATGATGAATTAAAGCTTCCATTGACTCTTTAATTTCTTTTTTAGGAGGAGGGCTTATTTTTCCATCTAATGATTTCACGGGACCCCTTGGCATTTTTTCCAAGCATTGATTTATAATATTTACACTCTCTTTCATCTCTTCAATTCGACATAAATATCTATCATAGCAATCACCATTTTTGCCAATTGGGATTTTGAAATCTAGTTGATCATAACATTCATAAGGTTGAGACTTTCTTAAGTCCCATGGAATTCCTGAGCCTCTAAGCATTACTCCAGAGAAAGAATAGTCTAGAGCATCTTGTTTTGAAACAATACCAATATCAACATTTCTTTGCTTAAATATTCTATTGTCAGTTAATAATGTTTCTAGATCATTAATAACTTTTGGAAAATTTTGGCAAAATTTCGCAATATCTTCGTTTAAACCTCTAGGTAAATCTTGATGAACGCCTCCCGTTCTAAAATAATTTGCATGTAGTCTTGAACCTGAAACTCTTTCATAAAAAGTCATTAAAGTTTCTCTTTCTTCAAAACCCCATAGCGAAGGAGTCAAAGCTCCAACATCAAGAGCTTGAGTAGTTATGTTTAAAATATGACTTAATATTCTTCCAATTTCACAAAACAGTACTCTTATAAATTGAGCTCTAATAGGAATTTCAATATTTAAAATTTTTTCTACAGCAAGTGCAAATGCATGTTCTTGATTCATCGGTGCAACATAATCAAGTCTATCAAAATAAGGTAATGCCTGAAGGTAAGTTTTGTTTTCAATTAATTTTTCTGTTCCTCTATGCAATAATCCAA
>CAZABF010000012.1:0-8558 GCA_964483495.1 uncultured Candidatus Pelagibacter sp.
TTGATTGCACAGCTGAAAGTCTTCATGTTGGAAGTTTGCTTCAAATAATGTGTTTGAGATTAATGCAAAAGCACGGCCATAGACCAATTGTGCTAATTGGAGGTGGAACAACTAGAATTGGTGATCCTTCAGGTAAAGATAAAACAAGAAAAATTCTAACTGAAGAAGAAATAGAAAAAAATATTAAAAATATTGAAAAAATATTGAAAAATTATTTAGATAATAATGATCCAAAAACTAAACCTATATTTGTAAACAATTATTCATGGCTTAAAGGATTAAATTATATTTCTTTCTTAAGAGATATTGGAAAACATTTTACAATAAACAAAATGCTTACTTTTGAAAGTGTCAAAACTAGATTAGATAGAGAACAATCGTTAAGTTATATGGAGTTTAACTACATGATTTTGCAAGCGTATGATTTTTTAGAGTTAAATAAAAAAGAAAATTGTGCTTTACAAATTGGAGGGTCAGACCAGTGGGGAAATATAGTTAACGGAACAGAACTTATAAAAAGACATTCCAATAAACAAGCTTATGGTTTAACAACTCCTCTAATTACATTGGCATCAGGATCTAAAATGGGAAAAACAGAAACTGGTGCTATTTGGTTAGATAAAAAATTATTATCGCCTTATGATTATTGGCAATTCTGGAGAAACATTGATGACAGAGATGTAGTCAAATTTTTAAAAATGTTCACAGATTTAAATGTCGATGAAATAAATAAAATTAAAGATGAAGATATTAACCAATTAAAAATTAAATTAGCAAATGAAGCTACATCAATGCTTCATGGAAAAGATGAAGCTCTATCTGCAGAAAAAACTGCTAAGAAAACTTTTGAAGAAAATTCATTAGGAGAAAATTTACCTTCAATAGATATTCAATTAAAAGATGGTAGTAGTATAAATATAATTGATTTAATCATTTTCTCAAAAATTGAAAACTCAAAAAGTGAAATAAGAAGACTTATTAAAGCTAAAGGTATCAAAATAAATAATGAAACAGTTAATGATGAAAAATTTTTAATACAAAAAAAATTATTTGATAAGGATAGTTTTTTAAAGTTATCAATTGGTAAAAAGAAGCATTTAAAAATTAAATTATCTTAATTTTTTTTTATTTTTTCTATAGTTCTAGTTATAAATCTAGGTGTTAAAGTTTTAATAGGATTTACTTTTGTTTTTAAATTTTTAGGTGGTCCTTTAATTTTAAAACTAACTCCAAAAACACCTTCTCCAACTTTTTTTCCTACTAATAAATCTCCAAGCAATGGAATTGAGGAAATTGTCCTATTTATAGTTGTCGCGGGCACTAAAGTTCCTCTTAAGCTCACTAATTTATTACTTTCAACATAGCCTTCCATCATGATTGATATAGCTGGACCAATTGCATAAATTTCATCAATGGTCATTACATTGTCTTTGTTTGAATAAATCATTTCAAAATCAGTAAACCTCACACCTTCTCCAGTCAAAAGATCCGCAATCCCTTGGAGTGATGCTAAAGTTAATATTTTAGCTAATACAGGTACCTCTTGAACCTTAAAATTATCAATTATTAGTTTAGATTTTGAGACATTATTTATTTTTGTAGAACTAAAGTCTAAATTTCCACCTTCAAAACCTTTAATAAATTTATATTTTTTAACAAAAGGTTTTGCCCTATCTGAATAAAATGTTGTTACAATGCTATTATCTTTTTGTGTTTTAGCTGAAACAAATAGCTTTTCGTTATCACTAAAATTAGAATTTAAATTCAAATCAAAAATTTTACTATTTTTAATTTCTAAATTTCCATTTAAATTATTAACGGTACTTTTATCATCTAGCTTTACCTCGCTAATGACAATTTTTATTTTAGAATTTAAATTTTTAAATATTTCAAAAAAATTCTTATCTGTTTCAGAATTTGAAATATTTTCAATAAGTTTTATACTGTCAAAACTTTTTCCTGTTAACTCATAATTATTATTTTTTTTAATTAAAGTTATTTGATTCTTAAAATTATTTTTAGTAAAATAATCAAATCTTACTTCATCTATATTTAGTATTTTATTATTGTTTATTTCTAAATTATTTATTTCAATTTTGTTGTTATTTTCTTTATAATTTATATTTCTAAAAAATAACTTTTTTTTATTTTTAAATCCTTTAATTTGTAAAATTGCGTTGTCGTTTTTTATTTTATTGTAAGAAATATCTTCAGCTATTAGATGTAAATTTTCTAAATTTAAAAAAGTTTCAAAGTTTGTTTTATTTTTACTTTTTTCAATTTGAAATTTTATTAAATTTTTAAAATTATCATCAATATAAAATTCGCTAGATCCATCTATTAAAATTTTTTGTTTTGAATATTTGATATGAAGTTTATTTTCTTTTAAATTTATAAAATTATTATAGTTCTTTATATAATTTTTGATTTTATATAAATCATTTTTTAAAATTAATTCATCTAAATTCAATTTTGAGTCTACTTTAAGATTTCTAATTTTAAATTTTTTGCTTAAATCAAAAGTGAATTCAGAAATTGAGTCAAATTTCGTATTTGAAAAATCAAAGTTTTCTAAATTATCATTAAAAATTAATAAAATTAAATCATTATTAATTTTATTTTTTTTATTTTTTAAATTACCTTTTACAAAAAATTTATCATTTTTTTTTTGGATATTTAAAAATTCTGAATTAAAATTTATTTTATTAAATCTAAATAAAATTTTTTCAAACTTATAATCATTATCTTTAATTGAAAAATTAAAATTTAATTCTTTTATATTTTTGTTATTAAGTATTTGTAATTTAGCATTTAAAATTTTTCCTGTTAAATTATAATTACTTTTTATTTTTCCAGAGTCGTCAAAATTTAAATCAGCATTTATTTGAGCCATTCCACTTTTCACAAATTGATTTAGTAAAATAAGCTGTATAGAATTGTTTGTAAGCCTATAAAAATTAATATAACTACTTATTTCATTGTTTTTGCTTCTTATTGAGAGATTTTTTATTGCAAATTTATTTTGTACATATGAAGATAGTAAAATGCTTGATGAAATCTCTTTTAACTCTATATCGTTAGAATTATTTAATATTATTTTTGGATTTTTCGTTTTAATTTTTATTGAAATATTTTTTAAATCTAAATGCAACTTTACTTTCTTTAGATCTATATCTAAATCACTATTTTGTTTTTTAATTTGATCTTTTATAATTGAATTGAATTTTGATGTCGTAAATCCAAAATATGCAAAATATCCTATGAAGAGTAAAAATAAAATTAATATTAAAATTAATATTTTTAAAAAATTTTTAATCATTTAGTTTATATAGAGAACTTTCTAAAAATTCGTCAATTTCGCCGTCTAAGACTTTGTTGGGACTAGAGCTTTCAAAATTTGTTCTATTATCCTTAACCATTCTATATGGATGCAAAACATATGATCTAATTTGATGACCCCATCCAATATCTGATTTTGATTCTTCTGAACTTTTTAATTGTTGTTCTTTTTTTTTTAATTCATATTCATAAAGTCTGGCTTTTAGCATGTTCATACAAGTTTCTTTATTTTTGTGCTGCGACCTATCATTTTGGCATTGAACAACTATTTTTGTTGGTGCATGAGTTATTCTTACAGCACTATCGGTAGTGTTAACATGTTGTCCGCCTGCTCCACTGGATCTATAAGTATCAATACGCAAATCTTTTTCTTGTATTTCAACTTTAATACTTTCGTCAATCACTGGGTAAACCCAGACACTTGCAAAACTTGTGTGTCTTCTAGCTCCTGAGTCGAAAGGTGATATTCTTACCAAACGATGAATTCCTGATTCTGATTTTAAAAATCCATAAATATAATTTCCATCAATTTTTATAGTTGATGATTTAATTCCTGCTTCATCGCCTTTGTGTTCACTAATTAATTGACATTTATAATTTTTACTTGATGCCCATTTCATGTACATTCTTCTTAGCATTTCTGCCCAATCTTGGCTTTCAGTTCCACCAGCTCCAGCATGTATTTCTAAATAAGCATCTAAGCTATCTGCTTCATTAGATAAAAAACATTTTATTTCATTTTTTTTTATTTTTTTATGTAACTCTAAAATATTATTTTCAGAATCTTTTAAAATTGTTTGGTTGTTTTCTTCTAGAGCAAGGTTATATAAATCAACAATTTCATTGAATTGTTTTAAAGAAATTTCATAACTTTGAACTAAATCTTCATAAAGTTTTTTTTCTTTTAAAATTTTTTCAGCTTTTGATTTGTTGTCCCAAAAATTTGGTTCCAAAATTATTTTATTTATATTTTCTAGCTTGGAGTAAATATCTTGTTTTTCAAAGATACTCCTGAATTCTTATGCATATTTTTTTTATTTCAGTTTGGTAATTTGAAAAATCAATATTCATTAATAGAATTTTAATATATTATTTTTGTCTAATTTTAAATTTAAATCATCGTTAATTAACAAATTTTTTGTTAAATCGCTTTTTTTAAATGCTTCAATTATAGTTGTTTTGGAGCCAAAATCTGCTTTTCTTCCAGTTTTTTGATCAATTACTAAAAATTTAATATTTTTTGCTACTTTAAAAGGTCTTGCTTCACTTCTTTTTACTGATTTTTTTATAAATGATTTAAAAATGGGCAATGCTGTTTTTGCACCTGTTTCATATTTTCCAAGAGTTTTTGGTTCATCGTGTCCTACATAAACGCCAATAACCAAGTTTGATGTAAAGCCAACAAACCATGCATCAGTATTTTCGTTTGTTGTTCCAGTTTTTCCTGCTAAATCTAGGTTTAAATCTTTTAATTTTCTTCCAGTTCCTCTTTGAATAGCACCTTCTAGCATTGAAGTAATTTGATAAGCAGTTTCCTCTGAAAAAATTTGTATAAAATTATCTTCAATTTTTGGAACATCTTTTCCTAAATACGAAATTTCTTTACATTTTTTGCAAAACCTTTTTTCTGAATTAAAAATAGTATTTCCTTCACTATCTTGAATCCTGTCTAAAAATATTGGTTCAACTAATTTTCCACCATTTACAAATGAACTGTATGCAGATGTTAGTTTTAATAAAGTTGTCTCTGCTGATCCTAATGAAATTGATAGTAGTTCCTCAGGGTTATCATAAATTTTTAAACTTTTTGCAAAATTTGCAATTTTATCAATTCCAATTTCTTGAGCAATTCTAACTGTCATCAAATTTCTAGATTTTTCAAGTCCTGTCCTAATTGTAGAAGGGCCATAAAATTTCTTACCATAATTTTCTGGTTTCCACATTTTTAGATCCTCTCCTTGATCAAGCACAACAGGAGCATCGAGAACGAGTGTAGATGGTGTAAATTTATTTTCTAAGGCTAAAGCATAAACAAAAGGTTTAAAGGCCGATCCTGGTTGTCTAAAAGCTTGAGTAGCTCTATTAAATTCACTTAATTTAAAGCTAAATCCGCCTGACATAGCAAGAACTCTTCCTGTGTATGGATTTAATATTACTATTCCTCCATTTGCTTTTGGAATTTGTTTTAAACTATATAAATTATCTTTAATATTTTTTACATAAACAACATCACCTATTTTAAAAATTTTATCTAATTCTTTTTTTGTCCAAGATGCATCATCATATTTTATAATTCCTTGGTTTTTTTTTTCCGTTTCAATTTCTACTGAAAATTTATTAATTTTTTTAACAATTGCTAGATCCCATCCTATTGTTTTTTCTAATTTGTATTTTTTTAAATTTTTATTCCATTTATCTGTAATTTTTTTGTTTAATATAGGACCACGCCAACCTTTTCTTTTATCGTATTCTTCCAATCCTTCTCTCAAAGATTGTGTGGCAATAGATTGTAATTCTAAATTTATAGGTGTTTTTATTGTAAAACCTTGCTTGTAAATTTTATTAAAACCATATTTTTCAACAAGATATTTTCTTACATCCTCCACATAATATCTTGCATCTTCTAAATATTTCTTTTTTCTTTTTCTTAATTTTATTTCTGAATTAATTAATTCACTATATTTTTCTTCATTTATATACGAGTTTTCTAGCAAATTTTTTATAACTAAATTTCTTCTATGTTTTGCTAAATCAGCATTTTTGAAAGGATTGTATTTGCTTGGAGCTTTGGGAAGAGCCGCTAAAAGCGAAGCTTCTGCGTAGTTTAGTTTGCTTATAGGTTTATCAAAATATTCTAAACTTGCAGATGCAATTCCATATGATCCTTCTCCTAAATATATTTGATTAAGATATAATTCTAGTATTCTTTCTTTTGATAGTGCTCTTTCTATTCTAAATGCAAGTATGGCTTCTTTAATTTTTCTATTAATGCTTACTTCATTGGTTAGAAGGAAGTTTTTGGCTACTTGTTGTGTAATTGTTGAGGCTCCTTCTAGTCTTTTTGAATAAATAATATTTGAAACATTGTTAATTGTAGCTCTCACAATGCCCTTGGCATCAACACCAGGATGGTAAAAAAAATTTTTATCCTCAGCCGATAAAAATGAATTAATAACAATTTTTGGTATGGAATCGTGTGGAACAAATATTCTTTTTTCAGAAGAAAAATCACTAACTAACTCACCTCCTCCCGAATACAACTTGCTTGAAACTGCAGGTTTGTACATTTTTAAAAATTTATAATCTGGCAATTTGTTCGAATAAACCCAAAGTATCCCTATAATTAGGGCAAAAGAAAATAGGACTCCTGATGTTAAAAAAATAAGAATTTTTTTAAATAACTTGCTCATTTTTGTATAATTTAGTTTACGAATTTGTTAAACTTAAGGCACAGAATTTATAAAAAAATAATGAAAAACAATAATAAAAATCTATGTCAAAAAATTTGTATATTGATGCATCGCATCCAAATGAAACTAGAGTTGTACTTAAATCTGATGATAACATTGAAGATTACGAGTATGAAAGTGTAAACAATAGTTTAATCAAAAATAATATTTATCTTGGAAAAGTAAGCAGGATAGAACCTTCGCTACAAGCTGCTTTTGTTGACTTTGGTAGAGAAAGGCATGGTTTTTTGTCTTTTAACGATATTCAATCTGACTATTATCAGATACCAAAAAGTGATCTAGAAGAAATTAAAGAAGAAGAAGAAAAAGTAAGAGAAGAATTAATTAAAGAAGACGAAAAAACTGAACAAAATTTTATTGATGAAAATAAAAATATAGAAGAAAATAATAATGGTGCAAATGTTAGCCAAGATCCTATTGAAAAAACGCCTTTAGAAAATAAGATAGAGCAAAGCAAAAAAGAAAAAAGATATCCAACAAAAAGATATAAGATTCAAGAAGTTATTAAGCCTAATCAAGTAATTTTAATTCAAGTATTGAAAGATGAAAGAGGACTAAAAGGTGCTGCACTAACCACATTTATTTCTATAGCAGGAAAATATATTGTTTTAATGCCCAACACTCCAAAAGGAGGTGGAATTTCTAGAAAAATTTTTAATCCAGCAGATAGAAAAAAAATTAGAAAAATTTTAAATGAAATTCAAATTCCTAAAGAAATGGGGCTGATTGTAAGAACGGCAGGATCTAATAAAACAAAAAATGAAATTGGAAATGATTTAAATAATTTAATTAATATTTGGAATTCAATAAAGGAAAAAGCTATTAATTCTATTGCGCCAAATATAATTCATCAAGAAAGCGATATCATAAAAAGATCAATTAGAGATATGTATGATGAGGAAACTCAAAGTATAATTGTTGAAGGTAACGAAGGATATCAAAAGGCAAAAAATTATATGAAGCTAGTGATGCCAAATAATGTTAAAAAAATAAAAAAATATAGAGATAAAGTGCCTTTATTTTTTAAAGAAAAAATTGAATCTAAATTATATCAAATTTTTGAATCTGAAGTTAAGTTAAAATCAGGAGGCTACCTTGTAATTAATCCAACTGAAGCTTTGGTGTCTATTGATGTTAATTCAGGAAAATCTATTAGACAAAAAAATGTTGAAAGTACTGCTTTAGACACAAATTTAGAAGCTAGTGAAGAAATCGCAAGACAAATTAAATTAAGAGATTTGTCCGGTTTAATCATAATAGATTTTATAGATATGCTGAATTACTCTAACAAAAGACTAGTAGAAAGAAAACTTAAGGACAAGTGTAGAACTGATAGAGCCAGAATTCAAATAGGAAGAATAAGTAATTTTGGTCTTCTAGAAATGTCAAGACAAAGATTGAGGGAAAGCAATGTTAAATGGAATCTAAAATTATCTAATGAAACTTTTGCTCTAAAAGTAATTAAATTAGTAGAATTAAAAACATTAGAAAACAAAGCAAAAATAGTAAAAATATACTTGAATGACAAAATAAGCAATTTTATCAAAGAAAGTTACTATGATGATTTTAATTATTTTAAAAGAAAAAATAAAATTGAAATTAATTTGTTTGAAAACAATGCTTTAGGATTAGATGATTATGAAATCGAATTTTTGTCTAAAACAAACAAAGTGATAGAAAAAGCAGAAAAAATTTATAATTTAAAAAAGTTAGAGATTTTTAAACCTGAGGCAAAAAATTATAATATTA
>CAZABF010000012.1:8658-14000 GCA_964483495.1 uncultured Candidatus Pelagibacter sp.
TATAATTTAAAAAAGTTAGAGATTTTTAAACCTGAGGCAAAAAATTATAATATTAATAAAAATAAATTTAAAAAGAAAAAATTTTATAAAAAAAAAATAAAAAGAAAAAATTAAATTAATCCTTTTTTTGGTGACGAAGCGTTACCATAAATATTTTTTTTTATTCTGCCTGATAAATAAGATTTTCTACCTGCAATTACTGCATACTTCATTGCTTCAGCCATTTGATAAGGCTTTTTTGCTTTTGCTATAGCAGTATTTATTAATACACCATCACAACCCATTTCCATTGCTATTGATGCATCTGAAGCAGTTCCTATGCCAGCATCAATTATCAAAGGAAGCTTGGTTTGCTTTCTAATAATTTGTATGTTTAATTTGTTTTGTATTCCTAAACCTGAACCAATTGGAGCAGCTAATGGCATTATAGCTTTTGCTCCAGCGTTTTCTAATCTTTTTGCCATTAAAGGATCATCATTACAATAAACCATAACTTCAAAACCCTCTTTGGTTAAAACTTCTGTTGATTTTAGTGTCTCAATCATATCGGGAAGTAAATTTTTTTTATCTCCTAAAACTTCTAATTTAACTAATTTCCAGCCTCCAATTTCTCTAGCAAGTCTAAGTGTTCTTAATGCTTCGCTGGAATTAAAACAGCCTGCAGTGTTAGGTAAGTAAGTAATTTTTTTCGGATTAATATAATCCATCAAAATTGGTTTATTCTTATCAACTATATTTACTCTTCTTACGGCAACAGTAACCATTTCTGCGCCAGAAATTTTTATTGCTTTTGCACATTCAGTCATATTTTTATATTTTCCTGTGCCAACTATAAGTCTTGAATTAAGCTTTTTTTTTGCAATTTTAAGGAAATCTTTTTTTTTCATCACCCTCCACCTATAAAATAAACTATCTCAATACTATCATTATCGTTTAATTTGATTTTGTTTATTTTCTTTTTATTCAAAATTTTTTTATTTAATTCTATAGCCACTTTATTTAAAGGTATTTTGAGTTTTTTAATTAATATTTCAATTGACTCATTCTTATTAAATATAACTTTTTTTCCATTTATCTTGATTTTTATTTTATTTTTAAATTTCATGCATTATAAGCTTATTGTGAATAATATAATAATTATTAATGGTCCAAATCTTAATCTATTAGGTGAAAGAGAACAATCCCAATATGGAAAAATTACATTCAGTGATTTAAAAAATATATGTTTAGAACATTCAAAAAAAGCAGGAGTAAAACTAGATTTTTTCCAGTCAAATTTGGAAGGCGAAATAGTAACTAAAATACAAAATGCTAGAAAAGAATATGATGGTATAATTATCAATGCTGCTGGATATACCCATACATCTGTGTCTATCCGCGATGCACTCGATATATTTAAAAAACCAATTATAGAATTGCACATTTCAAATATATATAAAAGGGAAGAATTTAGACAAAAATCCCTTTTAAGCAATGTTGTAAATGGAATTATTTGTGGTCTTGGGTCAAATGGTTATATTTTGGCCATAAATGCAATGCAAGAATTGCTAAAAAATGGAAATAGATAAAAAAATTATTGTCAAATTAATTCAAGTCTTAGAAGATTTAAAAAAATCATTAAAAGGCATTGATATTAAAACTAAAGATAGTTTTGTAGAAGAAGAAATAGATTTATCAGATAAAATAATTGTAAAAAGTCCTATAGTTGGAACTGCATATCTTTCGGCAGAACCAGGAGGAAAAAAATTTGCTGAAGTTGGAAAAAAAATAAAAAAGGGAGACACTGTTATGATTATAGAAGCCATGAAAACAATGAATCATGTTCCTTCATCGTCAGACGGTGTAGTTAAAGAAATTTGTGTTGATGATGGTCAGCCAGTCGAGTTTGATCAAAAAATTATAATTCTTGAGTAATGTTTAAAAAAATATTAATTGCCAATCGAGGTGAGATTGCAGTCAGAGTTATTAGAGCTTGTAAAGAATGGGGAATTTCAACTGTAGCGATTCATTCAGACGTTGATAGAGATAGCATGCATGTAAGATTAGCAGACGAAAGTGTGTGCGTAGGGACTCACCAACCTTTAAATAGTTATTTAAATATTCCGGCAATAATGTCTGCAATTGAACTAACAAATGCAGAAGCTGTTCATCCTGGTTATGGTTTTTTATCAGAAAACCCAGAGTTTGCAAAAATTTTAGAGAGTTATAAAATTAAATTTATTGGACCTTCTTCAAAATTAATACAAATGATGGGTGACAAAATACAAGCAAAAAAAATAGCAAAAGAATATGGTCTTCCAGTTATTGAAGGCTCAGATGGTGGAGTAAAAGATAAAGAACATGCTAAAGAAATTTGTAAAAAAATTGGTTTTCCAGTTTTGATAAAAGCCTCTGCCGGTGGTGGAGGTAAAGGAATGAAAATAGTTTACAAAGAATCTGAATTTGATGATTTGTTTGCTACAGCTAAATCAGAAGCACAAAAATATTTTGGTAATGAAGAGGTTTATATAGAAAAATTTTTTCAAAATCCTCGTCATATTGAAGTACAAGTTCTTTCTGGAAAAAATAGAACTGTTCATTTACATGAAAGAGATTGCTCTGTTCAAAGACGTCATCAAAAATTAATTGAGGAAACGCCTAGCCCTATTTTAAATGAAAGTATAAGAAAAGATTTATTTGAAAAAACAGTAAATATGGTAAGTAAAATTGGCTACGAAGGTGCAGGGACAGTAGAGTTTATATACGAAGACGGAAAATTTTTTTTTTTAGAAATGAATACTAGAGTTCAAGTTGAGCACCCTATTACAGAAGTTGTTACTGGTATAGATATTATAAAGGAACAAATATGGATTGCATTTTCAGGCGAAACTGCTCTTGAACAAGCTGATATTTCTCCAAGAGGACATGCAATTGAATGTAGAATAAACGCGGAAGACCCTAGTAAAAATTTTCAACCATCTCCTGGAAAAATTACAATGTGCCACCAACCTTCTGGCTTTAGAACAAGAGTTGATGGCTCAATATATCAAGGTTACAAAATTACTCCTTATTACGACAGTATGGTTTGTAAGTTAATTTGCCATGGAAGGAATAGAACTGAAGCTATTGAAAGGATGAAAAGATCTTTGGATGAATTTGTAATTGAAGGTATCACAACAACAATAGATTTACATAAAAAACTATTAGATCATCCAAAGTTCGTTAAATCTGATTTTAATGTTTCTTGGCTAGATAAAGAAAAAATTATTTAATAACACTTGATTAGCCATATATCATAAACTGGGTGGTCAAATAAACTTATTGAAGGACTTGATGAAAATGTCCATCCGTTAAAAACAAAAACTTTATCATTATTTTTTAATGTAATATCTTGAACTTGCATATAAGCTGTAACCTCAGGGTTGTCATCGAATTCTGAATTTTTACATTTTAAAATTTTAATAATTAAATTTTCAAATTTAGTTTCTTGTTCAATATTTAAAGATAATTGGCTTGTTTTTGAGCTAACTTTATCTAAAATTTTTATTTCTACAAATCTTAAATCATTAGCGAAAGATTTAAAACTAAATATTAAAAATAAAAAAATTAAGTAAAAATATTTTTGTATTTTAACTTTTCCAAGTTTTATATTTTTTTTTAATTGCATCAGTATTGCCTTTGGGGCTATACGCTTCATTTGAACCTGTTAAGTTTGGTTTATGAGGTTTTTGCCATTCAAATTTTTCTAATTCATGTGAATTTTCAATTTTGTTAGGTGTAAAGTGCATCCAAGAATACCATTCATTTGGAATTTTTGATGCATCAACTTCCCCATTATAAATTATAAATCTTTTCCCTTTTTTTGTTTGATAATATTTATTTCCATAACTATCTTTTCCAACAAATTTTCCAAAAAAAAATATTGTTAATCTTGTTCCAAGAGTTTGGTGATTCCACCAAGTAAAAATTTCTTTAATAACTGTCAACATAAATTTTATAAAAATTATTCAATTCAAAATTGTAAAAAATAAATTAGACTAAAATTATAATTTGTATATACAATATTTATATAAAGACTCAAAAAAAAATTATTTAAAGGAAATATGGCAAAATATTTGGTTGAAACTTACTATAATTGTACATTTAAAGTCAGTCACTATCTAGATGAAATTAATACAAATGAATTAAAAAATTTAGAAAAAAGAGATGATGGAAAATTTGAAATTATTGATGTTAAACTAGATAATAGAAAAACTAAAAATCTAGAAAAAATTGACAGTATTTCAGATAATAACAAACAAAATAATGTTAAATTAGATACACCAACAGATATAAAAGCTGCTTCTCTAAAAAATAGTATTCCTTTAAAAAATAGCATTATAGATCAAAGCAATAAAAGATTTGGTATGCCTGATAGAAGAAAGGGTTATATACAAAAAGCAACCATTGGTGATCATAAAGTTTATCTTCATACTGGAGAATATGAGGATGGAAAAATAGGTGAAATATTTATTGATACCAGTAAAGAAGGAGAGTTAGTAAAAGCCTTAATGAACAATTTTGCTATAGCTATTTCTTTAGGTTTGCAATATGGAGTGCCACTTGATGAGTATATTAGTGCTTACGTTGGAACCAAATTTGAACCATCTGGTAAAGTTCTTGGTAATGATAGAATATTAAGCGCTACATCTATACTTGATTATATATTCAGAGAATTAGCAATATCATATTTAAATAGAGAAGATCTTGCTCATACTCCTTCTATTGGAAATGCAGAAAAACAAATAGAAGAAAAATCCGAAGATATAAATGATGACCAAAATCAACTATTAAAAATTGTTAAAGACATTTCAAGTAAAGGTTTTTTAAGAAGTAATTACAAAAAAAAATTGGTAGATCTTTCGGATATAAGAATTAACTTAAAAGGAAAAAAGTAATTATTTATTTTTTTTCAAGGATAAGTTTAATTCTTTCAATTGTTCTTCACTAACTTTAGATGGAGCGTTCATCATTAAATCCTGTGCATTTTGGTTCATGGGGAACATTGTGACTTCTCTTATATTTTTTTCTCCTGCTAATAACATTATTATTCTATCTATGCCTGGAGCAATACCTCCATGCGGAGGAGCTCCATAGCTTAATGCATTAATCATTCCACTAAATTTTTCATCAACAACTTTCTTTTCATATCCAGCAATTGAAAACAGCTTGTACATTAATTCAGGTATATGATTTCTTATAGCTCCGGAAGATAATTCAATTCCATTACAAACTATATCATATTGGTAGGCTTTAATTTCTAATGGTTTTGATAAATCAAGTTTTTTTATATTTCCTTGAGGCATGGAAAAAGGATTGTGACT
>CAZABF010000013.1:0-8940 GCA_964483495.1 uncultured Candidatus Pelagibacter sp.
GAAAAGATTTTGGACTAAAACCTTTTGGAATCAGAGCAATGAACAGTTTGAGAGTTGAAAAATCTTATAAACTAGTTGGAACTGAACTATCCATTGAATATTCACCTTATGAGTCAGGTTTAGACAGATTTATACATCCAAACAAAGGAAATTTTATTGGTTTAGAACAATTAAATAAATGGAGAGAAAAAGGATTCCAAAACAAACTAATAACAATGGAAGTGCACAACGTTACAGATGCAGATGTATTAGGAAATAATCCAATTTATGAAAATGGAAAAGTTGTTGGAAGAGCAACAGGAGGAGATTTTGGTTTTAGACTAAATAAATCAATTGCTATTGGAATGGTTAAACCTGAGTTTGCGACAACTGGTCAAAAATTACAAATTGATATTTTAGGAAAAATGCACGACGCTACAATTTTAGAAGAAAGTCCTTACGATCCTGAAAATAAATTATTAAGAGCATAATGAAAATATTAGTCGCAGTTAAAAGAGTTATTGATTACAACGTTCAAGTAAGAGTTAAAGAAGATGGTACTGGCGTTGTTACAGATAATGTTAAGATGTCAACTAATCCACCAGATGACAATGCAATTGAAGAAGCTGTTAAAATAAAAGAGTCAGGTAAAGCTCAAGAAGTTGTTGCAGTTACAGTTGGAGAAGACAAAGCACAAGAAACAGTTAGAAAAGCATTAGCTGTAGGTGTAGATAGAGGAATTCATGTCAAAGCTGAAGGTACAATAGAACCATTAGCAGTTTCAAAAATTTTACAAAAAATTGTAGAAAAAGAAAAACCAGATTTAGTTTTTATGGGAAAACAGGCAATAGATGATGATTGTAATCAAACGGGCCAAATGCTAGCTGCATTACTTAACTGGCCGCAAGCAACTTTTGCATCAAAAATAGAAGTTAAAGACAAATCTTTAGAAGTAACAAGAGAAGTAGACGAAGGTTTAGAAACGATCGAGACAAATATTCCATCAATAGTAACATGCGACTTAAGATTAAATGAACCAAGATACGCATCATTGCCAAATATAATGAAAGCAAAGAAAAAACCTTTAGAACAAATTAACGCTTCAGACCTAGGAATTGATACAAAACCAAGAATAGAACAAATTAAAGTTGAAGAGCCACCAAAAAGAAAAGCAGGAATTAAAGTAGCGAGTGTGGCTGAACTAGTTGAAAAATTAAAAAATGAGGCAAAAGTAATATAATGTCAGCACTATTAATAGCAGAACACAACAATAAAGAAATCAAACCATTTACACTTAATGCAATTACAGCAGCATCACAAATCGATCAAGATTTACATGTGATAGTTATTGGCCATTCTTGTGAGACTGTAGCCAAAACTATTTCTGAAATCCCCAATGTAAAAAAAGTAATTCATGTAGATAACGAAATATATGAAAATTATTTACCAGAAAATTTTGCACCTGTGGTAATCAAAAATTCAGAAAGTTATTCACATATTATTTGTTCTGCAAATACATTTGGTAAAAATTTAATGCCAAGAATTGCAGCTTTATTAGATACATCACAAGTAAGTGATATTATTAAAGTAATTTCAGCAGATACTTTTTTAAGACCAATTTATGCAGGAAATGCATTTGCAACAGTAAAAAGCACTGATACAAAAAAATGTATAACTATTAGACCCACGTCTTTTGATCCAGCTTCAACAACAGGAGGATCCGCTGAAATTGTAAAAGCTGAAAATGCTGAAACTTCAACATTAACTAAATTTATAAAAAGAGAAGAAGTTAAATCTGATAGACCTGAACTTGGAACTGCTAGAATTGTAATCTCTGGAGGTAGAGGAATGGGTAGTGGAGATAATTTTAAATTAATTACTGCAATTGCAGATAAACTTAATGCAGCTATAGGAGCATCTAGAGCTGCTGTTGATGCAGGATATATTACAAACGATCATCAAGTTGGCCAAACAGGTAAAGTTGTTGTACCAGATTTATATATTGCTGTTGGAATTTCTGGAGCTATTCAACATTTAGCAGGAATGAAAGAGAGCAAAATCATTGTTGCAATTAACAAAGATGGTGAAGCACCAATTTTTAGTGTTGCCGATTATGGTCTAGAAGCTGATTTATTTGAAGCACTTCCACAATTCTTAGAAGAATTAAACAAATTAAATACTATACAAAAATAACAAATACTGTAAAAAATTAACATTATGTCCAGAGAAGTGATGGAATACGATGTTGTTATCGTAGGCGGTGGGCCTTCAGGACTTTCAACTGCTATTAAATTGAAGCAGTTAAATCCAGATATTAATGTCTGCCTTTTAGAAAAAGCATCTGAAATAGGTGCACATATTTTATCAGGCAATGTTTTTGAAACAAGAGCCTTAGATGAATTATTTCCAAATTGGAAAGAATTAAACGCACCAGTTAAAACTAAAGTTACCAAAGAAAAATTTATTTTTTTAGGAAAAATAAAATCAATAAGTTGGCCCACTTGGTTGCTTCCTAAAGTTCAACAAAATCACAAAAATTACATCATTAGTTTAGCAAATTTATGTAGATGGCTAGCTGATCAAGCGGAAGCTTTAGGTGTCGAAATATTTCCAGGATTTCCTGCAAGCGAGATTTTATATAATGAAAATGGTTCAGTTAAAGGGGTTGCAACTCAAGACATGGGACTAGACAAAGAAGGAAATAAAAAAGATAACTTTGAACCAGGTATGGAATTACATGCAAAAGTAACAGTTTTTGCAGAAGGTTGTAGAGGTCATCTAGGAAAACAATTGATTAATAAATTTGAACTAAATAAAGGTAAAAATCCTCAGCAATATGGGATTGGTTTTAAAGAAATATGGGAAATTAATGAAGAGCAACATGAAGAAGGACTAGTAATGCATACTGCTGGATGGCCATTAGACAAAAATACCTACGGAGGCAGTTTTGTTTATCATGCAGAAAATAAACAGGTTTTTTTAGGATACGTTATAGGTTTAGACTACAAAAATCCTCATTTATCACCATTTGATGAATTTCAAAGATTTAAGACTCATCCAACAATTAAAAAAATAATCGATGGGGGAAAAAGAATTTCTTATGGTGCTCGAGCACTTATCGAAGGAGGTTTACAAAGTTTACCAAAAATGTATATGCCTGGCGCTTTATTAATAGGTTGTGACGCAGGGACATTAAACACACCGAAAATTAAAGGATCTCACACAGCAATGAAAAGTGGAATGATAGCTTCAGAAACAATTGCAGATCATTTAAAAGAAAATAAAGATTTATCTATTTATGAAGATAAATTTAAAAAAAGTTGGGTTTATGAAGAACTTCATTCCGCAAGAAACGTTAAACCAAGTTTTAACTGGGGTTTAATTTTAGCTATAATTTTTACTGGCATAGATCAAATATTATTTAGAGGAAAACTGCCGTTTACCTTAAAACACAAACATGCTGACCATGAAACTTTAAAATCTGCAAATGAAATGCCAAAAATTGATTATCCGAAACCTGATAATTTAATTACTTTTGATAAAACTAGCTCTGTATATCTTACAGGAACTAACCATGCCGACAATCAACCTGTGCATTTGAAATTAAAAGATCACAATCTACCCATAAGTTATACACTTGAAAAGTTTGATGAACCTGCACAAAGATATTGTCCAGTAGGAGTTTATGAAATTCAGACAGAAAATAATTCAAAAAAGTTTGTAATAAATTCTCAAAATTGTATTCATTGTAAAACTTGTGATATTAAAGAACCTTCACAAAATATTACTTGGGTTACCCCCGAAGGAGGTGGTGGGCCTAAATATGGAAATATGTAATTAAGAAAGATCGATAGCAAATTTTTTTAATTTTCAATCGAGACAACTTTTTTTCTGTCATTAAATTTTGGTTGGATTTGGTTCGTCTTTATAAATTTTTTTTGGATCAAATTTTTTTTCTTTTTCTTCAAATTTCATTTCTATTTGTCTAGCATTATCAATTTTTCCTAGAGGAACAGACCTATAAAAACAGGAACGATAGCCAACATGGCAACTTGCACCATTACCTATATCAACACTTAGCCATACAGAATCTTGATCATCATCAATTCTTATTTCTTTAACTTTTTGGACAAATCCACTTGTTTTTCCTTTGTGCCAAATCTTCTTTCTTGATCTACTCCAATAGTAAGCTTCTTTAGTTTCAATTGTTAATTTTAAGGCCTCAACATTCATATAGCCATGCATTAGTATTTCTTTAGTATTTGCGCATGTTGTTACAACAGGAATTAGTCCATCATTATCAAATTTAGGAGAAAGCAAGTTTCCTTCTTCAATTTCAGCTACATTTTCTCTTTTTTTAAACATATTTATTGATTTATTTAACATATTTGTGCAGATAATAAATAATTTTAAAATCAGTAATTTTATAATATACAAATACCCTATGAAATTAGTAAAAAATGAAAACGAGAAAATAAGCCAAAATATTTCAGACAAAGAAGCTGAGGAAGCTTTTATTAAAATTATAAAATGGATCGGAGATGATCCATCTAGAGAAGGCCTTTTAGAAACTCCAAAAAGAGTAATGAAAGCGTTTAGAGAATATTTTAAAGGATACAGCGAAGATCCAAAACAAGTTTTAGAAAAAACATTCGGAGATGTAGAAGGCTATGATGACATGGTTGTTCAAAAAAATATTTCGGTTCATAGCCACTGTGAACACCATATGGCTCCAATAATAGGAATTGCTCATGTTGCGTACATTCCTAATCAAAGAATAGTTGGTCTAAGTAAACTCGCAAGAGTTGTAGAAGTTTTTTCAAAAAGGTTACAAACTCAAGAAAGATTAACTATGCAAATTGCAAAAACTTTAATGGAAGCTCTTGATGCTAAAGGTGTTGCTGTTTCAATAGATGCAACTCACCAATGTATGACTATGAGAGGAGTTAAAAAAGAGCAAGCAACAACTGTAACAAATTATTATTTAGGTCAATTTAAAGAAGACTTAAGTTATCAAAATAGATATTTAAGATTTATTGCTAAATAAATCTTTTATTAATAAAAATTAATGTCAGAAAAATTTAAAGCAATTGTAATTAATCAAGAAGGCGAAAGTTTTACTAGAGAAGTAAAATCTATAGAAAAAACTTTTTTAAAACACGGGGATGTTTTAGTTAAGGTTGATTATTCAGGGTTAAATTTTAAAGATGCTTTAATATTAAAAAATGGAGCAAGACTAGTAAAAGAATTTCCACATATTCCAGGAATAGATTTTTCAGGCAAAGTTGAAGAAAGCCAAAATGATAAATTCAAACCAGGTGATGAAATAATATCAACAGGATGGAGAGTGGGAGAAATTTTTTACGGTGGCTATTCTCAATATGCAAAAGTTAATGGTGATTTTTTAGTAAAAAAACCAAAAGGACTTACATCAAAACAAGCAATGATTTTGGGTACCGCTGGATTTACAGCTTTACAATGTGCTTTTGCAACAAAAACTACTAGAGAAGAACTTTTACTTGGTGAAAAAGTTGAAAATGTTATTGTAACTGGTGCCTCAGGTGGTGTTGGAAGTATTGCTGTAATGATATTAAATAAACTTGGATGTAATGTAACCGCTGTTACCGGCAAAGAAAGCAATAAAGAATACTTAAAATCTATTGGTGCAAAAAACATAATAAATACAAGTGAATTAAACAAAGAATCCAGACCTTTGGATAAAGGTTTGTGGGATGGAGCAGTTGATACTGTAGGTGGTCAAGTATTAGCAAATGTATTAGCGCAAATGAAAGAAGCTGGAATTGTTGCATCATGTGGAAATGCTGCTGACATAAAATTAAACACAACGGTAATGCCTTTTATTATAAGAGGAGTTAAACTTTGGGGAATTAATTCAGTGAATGCATCTATTAAACGAAGACAATTCTTGTGGAATGAAGCGGCAAAATTAATTGATTTCAATTTGCTAAGTAAATCAATTAAGGAGATTGATTTAGATGGTCTATTAGAAGTTTATCCAAAGATGCTTAAAGGCGAAACATCTGGCAGATATATAGTAGATTTAAATAAATAATGGATTGGGATAAATTAAAAATATTTCACGCAGTGGCTGTAGCTGGAAGTGTTACGAGTGCAACTGTAAATCTTAATTTAAGTCAATCAGCAATTAGCAGACAAATTCAATCTTTAGAAGATGACTTAAAAGTTAAACTATTCGAAAGACATGCAAGAGGTCTGACATTAACTGAAAATGGTGAATATTTATTTAAAACGGCACATGAGGTTATAGTCAAGTTAAAAGAAGTCGAGACAACCTTGGGTGATAAAATAAACAAACCTTCTGGAAAATTAACCGTAACTACATTTGTAAGCTTTGGAACAACCTGGTTGACACCCAGAATTCAAGAATTTATGCAATTAAATCCAGAAATAGAGATTGAACTTATATTTGATGATAAAGAATTAGATTTGAGCACAAGGCAAGCTGATATTGGAATTTGGGCAAGAAGACCTAAACAGTTGAACTATATTCAAAAGAAATTAATAGATATCAATTATCATATATATGGAGCACCAAAATATCTTGAAAAAAACGGTTATCCAAAAACAATAAACGACTTAAACAAACATAAATTTATATCTTTTGGAAAAGGAACTCCTTCTCCAGTTTTTAATCCAGACTGGGCTTTAAAATTAGGCATAAAAGATAATAAAAAAAGAAAATCTTGTATGAAAGTTAATAGTGTTTACGGATTATTGCTAGCTGTTCAAAGCGGTGTTGGGTTAGCAGCATTACCTGATTATTTAACTATTAAACAACCAAATATTGTTAAAGTATTACCTAGTGTTGAAGGACCTATAACTGAAGCACATTTCGTTTATCCTGAATCTTTAAAAAATGTAGCTAGAGTTCAAGCTTTTAGAAATTTCTTATATAGCAAAATTTCTGAGTGGGAGTTTTAATATAGCCTGCGACAACTAGTGCGATTGATAATTATTATCATTAATAATAGTTCTTATTATCAGTGTAAATAAACAAAAAATTACTACAAAGGAAAGAAAATGAAAAAAATAAGTGTACTTTTATTAATTGTTTCATTTTTTATTTCTAGTTTAGCTATAGCTTCTGAAGTTAATATATTTAGTGCAAGACACTATGATTCAGACATTCAACTATATGAAAAATTTACAGCAAAAACTGGAATTAAAGTTAACGTGGTGTCAGGTAAAGATAAAGTTCTACAAAAAAGAATTGCAGAAGAAGGAACAGATTGTGTTGGAGATTTATACATAACTGCTGATGCTGGAAGGTTGGGTGCTTTCCAAGCAAAAGGAATGCTTCAAAAAGCTGGATGGTCAAAAGCTGTAAAAGATTCAGTTCCTTATAATTTTAGATCAGATTATTGGACAGGTATCGCTAAGAGAGCAAGAATTATTTACTACTCTCCAGAAAGAGTAAGCGCCAATGAACTTAATGGAATGACTTATGAAGGTTTAGCCGATTCAAAATGGAAAGGCAGACTTGTAATAAGAAAATCTAATAACATTTACAACCAATCTTTAGTTGCTTCATTAGTTAAAAATAATGGAAAAAAAGCAACTGCTGCTTGGGCAAAAGCTGTTGTAGGAAATATGGCAAGAACACCTAAAGGTAACGATAGAGCTCAAATTTTAGCTGTCGCAGCTGGCGAGGCTGATATTGCTGTAGCTAACACTTATTATCATGCTTTGATGCTTTCAGGAAAAAAAGGAGTAGAACAACAAGCTGCTGCTAAAAAAGTTATACCTTTTTTCCCTAACCAACAAGACAGAGGAACTCACATGAACATTAGTGGAGCAGGAATGTTAAAATATGCTCCGAACAAAGCTAATGCAGTTAAACTTGTAGAGTTTTTATTAACTAAAGAAGCACAAAATCATATAGTTAATAATACTTTCGAGTATCCAATGATTGCAGGTGTTTCTCCCAACGATTTAGTACCAGGAAAAGATATGAACTTTAAACAAGATACAAAAACTAAAGTTAAATCTTATGGTGATAAACAAGCTGACGCATTAGAAGTAATGTTAGCTGCTGGTTGGAAGTAATATGAGAGTTAATTTTTGGTATTTTGGATCTTTAATTGTTTCACTGACTGTAGCAATTCCTATTTTAACAGTATTCACAAGTTTTTTTGAGAACACTACAAATTACTTTGAAATATTAAAGAATACATTTTTAGCAGAGTATATCTTTAATTCTCTTGTTTTATTAATCGGTGTTTTATTTCTTACATTTCTTATGGGAGTAGGTTGTGCGTATTTAGTATCTTTTTATAACTTTCCTGGTGTAAATTTTTTTAAATGGGCACTCATTTTATCTTTTGCGGTTCCACCGTATATTTATGCCTATTCTTTGACTGCATTTTTTGAAAATTATGGAACTGCATTCTCAATATTAAAATCAGTATTTGGAGATGGAGATTATAACAAATCCATACCTAAATTTGATGGTATGTTAGGAGCAATTTTATCAGTTTCATTTTCAATATTTGGATATGTATATATATTGACCAGAGCTTCATTTTATTACCAATCACAAAACCTAATAGAATTAGGAAAAAATCTTGGTTTTTCAAAATTTAAATCATTAACTTCAATAATTTTGCCTTCAGCTAGACCAGCAATTGTAGCGGGCCTTTCTTTAGTTGCAATGGAAACGCTATCAGATTTTGGCGCTGTATCTTTTTTTGGAATAAATACTTTAACAACTGGTATTTATAATTCCTGGATTGCATTTGATGATTTAGCATTTGCTAATCAATTATCTTTTTATCTATTAATCTTTATTTTAGCTTTATTTATATTAGAAAACTTTTCTAGAAAAAAAGCAAAATACCACTCACCAACAAAAGGTGGGTTTAAGCAAAAAGAAAAGATAAATTTAATTGGAACAAAATCATTTTTAGCATTTTTAGCTTG
>CAZABF010000013.1:9040-13640 GCA_964483495.1 uncultured Candidatus Pelagibacter sp.
CTTGCTGTAGCTTTTATAACTTTTATTGCTTGGTTTGATGATACCATCATTAATTTTTTTGAATTTAAGTCAGTTAAAAAAGTTTTTATAGGTTCGATATTAGGTTTAGTTCTAGTTTATTTTGTTAGATTTTATTCTTTAGCATGTAATGGAATAAAATCTGGTTATGAAAAAATAAATAGATCTATAGACGAAAGTGCTTACTTAATTGGTTATTCAAAATTTAAAACATTTTTAAATATTCATGTTCCATATTTAAGAAATTCAATTTTATTAGTTGCTATTCTTGTATCGTTGGAGGTAATTAGGGAACTGCCAATAACTTTAATATTAAGACCTTTTAATTTTGAAACTTTTGCGACTACAGCATATATATTTGCATCTCAAGATCTCTTGGAAGCAGCTGCTGTACCATCTTTATTTCTAATATTAATAGCAAGTTTCTTCATTTTACTTACATCAAAATATATTTTAAGAGAGGACAATGAGTAAAAATTATTTAGAAATTAAAAATGTTAATTTTATAGCTGGTGGCAATAATAAAGTAAAAAACGTTTCTTTTAATATAGAAAAAAAAGGTGATATAGTTTGTCTTTTAGGTCCATCAGGTGTTGGAAAAACTACAATCCTTAGAACTATTGCTGGACTGGAAAAAATTGAAACTGGAACAATAAAACTTAAAGACAATATTTTATCATCAGAAAAATGTCATGTTGAACCTGAAGATCGAAATATATCGATGTCATTTCAAGAAAATAGTTTATTTCCACATTATACGATTGAAAAAAATATTTACCTAGGCGCTGAAAGAAAAAATCTAAACAAAAAAAAGAAAATTAATCCAAAAAAAATAATAAAACTCTTAAATATAGAAAAAATATTAGATAAATTTCCTCACCAAATTAGCGCTGGTGAGGCACAAAGAGCATCTCTTGCTAGATCTTTAGTTGCGCAACCTGAACTTTTGCTTTTAGATGAACCGCTATCTAATGTTGACCAAAGTTTTAAAGAAGAGATCCAAGTACAATTAAAACAAATTTTAAAAGATTTAAAAATCACAACAATAATTGTAACTCACGACTCTTATGAGGCATTTTATTTAGGAAACAAATGCGGGTTAATTTTAGATCAAAAACTTAAACAGTTTGATGATCCATATAATGTTTATCATTTTCCAAATTGTATTGAAGTTGTAAATTTCCTTAACAGAGGAATTCTTATTCCAGCAAAAGTTACAGGTGAAAATAGTTTAGAAAATATAGACTTAGGAACAATCAAGGGTAATTTTACTAAACACTATCCAAAAGGTTCAAATGTCCAGTTGCTTTTACAGCCAGAAGACTTGGAACATGATGATAAAAGTAATTTGAAATTAGAGGTAGTAGATAGAAAGTTTAGAGGAACAAATTTTATTTACACTCTCAAAACAAGAAATGAATTATATGTTCCAGTATTTGTCCATTCTCACCACGTCCATCAACACGAAGTCGATGAAAAATTTGGTATTAAAAGGCCCATTTACATTGATCACATAGTTTGTTTTTAATAAACCTAAACTAAATGAATGGTAAAACTAAAAACTTTTTTAAAGCATCAATTGATGTTCTTCCATTATTAATTCCAGTTGTTCCATTTGGAATCATTTTTGGTGCCATAGGAATAGAATTGGGTTTTGGACCTTATGTAACTTATGCTACTTCAATCATTATTTTTAGTGGAGCAAGTCAAATAGTTTTTTTTCAATTACTATCTGCCGGAGCATCTTCAATAGTTGCAATTACATCTTCATCTGTAATTAGTACAAGGCATTTGTTATATGGAGCAGTAATGAATCAATATTTATCAAATCTATCAATTTATTGGAAAATAGGTTTATCATATATTTTAACAGACCAGGCTTTTGCTGTTTCAAACGAATATTTTAAAAAAAATAAAAAAGATAAATTTAAACATTATTATCTATTGGGAGCTGGTGTTACATTATGGATTACTTGGCAAATAACAACAGTAATTGGAATTTTGTTGGGCTCTATTGTTCCTGAAGAACTAGGCTTAACTTTTACAATACCACTTACTTTTTTAGCACTATTAATAAATTATTTTAGAAAGATTGATCATGTAATAGTAATAATTGCTTCTGGAGTGCTTTCTATAATTATGTACGATGCACCATTCAAATCTTATATAATTTTTTCAAGTTTAATTTCTTTATTAATCGCATATTTGATTGTTAAAATGAGGAAGCAAAATATATGAGTATTTGGATATCAATTATAGTTGCTGGATTAATAAATTATTTAACTAGATTAGGCTCGGTACTTCTTATAAAGCCTCAGAAATTAAACAGTACATTAAAAACAGTTTTAAATTATGTGCCATCAGCTGTTTTTCCTGCAATAATTTTCCCAGCAGTTTGTCTTGATAATACTGGATTAATAGTTGAATTTAATGATCCTAAAGTTATTGCAACTGTAATTGCATTTTTGACCGGAATATTATCAAAGAATTTAACTTTAACTATTATTACAGGCTTAATTTCTTATTGGATAATTTTATTTTTTTAATTATAATTTGATATTGCTAAAAAAAGGGGTGTCGAAAGACTGAGATTAAACCCTGGAACCTGTCCGGTAATTCAGAAAGGAAAAAATGACATCAATAAACATATTAAGTCAATCATCTGCAGTTATTTTAACTTTAATTTTAAGCATTATATTTTTAGCAAGTGGCATTTATTATTCTAGAAAGCACAAAGGATTAAATAACTATTTAATTGCTAATAGAAGTATTGGGGTATTTTCTTTAACAACAAGCTTTGTTTCTTCAGCACTAGGAGCATGGATTTTGTTTGGTCCTGCATCTGCTGCTACTTGGGGAGGAATAGGTGCAGTAATTGGATATGCCCTTGGAACAGCTTTTCCACTATTTATTTTAATTTATTTAGGAGAAAAATTTAGAAAATTGTTCCCTAAAGCAAGAACTTTAATTGAAGTAGTAAGATTAAAATTTGGAAAACAGTTATTTAAATTAATATTATTTCTCACAGTTTTTTATATGGTAATTTTCTTAATTGCAGAAGTAACTGCCGTATCAATATTAGTAAATTATATATCTGGAACAAGTTTATGGATTACAGCATTAATAGTAGTAACTACTTCACTAGTTTATACTTTGTATGGAGGATTAAGAGCTTCTATATTTACTGACAGCATTCAATTTATTGTGTTTGTTATATTGTTAATTATTGCTTTAAGTTATTTAGTATCTTTTAACTCTGAACAGTTTAGTTTTGAATTTATTAAGTTAAACAAACCTAACTTACTGAGTTTTAATTACTTGCCGAATTTTACAGCAGGTTTAACTTTTTTTATAGCTGTTGCGGCAACAAATCTTTTTCATCAAGGAAATTGGCAAAGAGTTTATGCAGCTAAAAATAATCATATATTGAAGAAAAGTTTATTATTTTCTTTTTTTATAATTATTCCTATAGTTTTTTTCATGGGCTTTAGTGGTTTGGTAGCTACTTCAGTTAATTCAACTGTTGTTCCAGATCTTGCTTTTTTCTCACTGCTATTCAAAGAACAAATAATAATGTTATCAGTGATAGTTGTAATTCTAGGAATATCATTAACCATAAGCAGCATTGACACTCTTATTAATGCAATTTCCAGTTTAATTATTGTTGATGGAAATAAAGTAATTAATTTTAAGGGAGACTATTTTAAACTGTCAAATTATTTGATTATATCTATTTCAATTATTGTGTTTGTTGTTGCATCAAAAGGTTTAAGTATTTTATATCTTTTTTTACTTGCAGATTTATTTTGTTGTTCAGCTGTTCTAACGTTATTTTATAGTTTTTATAATAAATCGATTAAAGAAAAAAATGCCTATATATCAATTTTAATTGGATTAATTTTTGGATTATTGTTATTTCCTAGTCCAGATTTTTCAAAATCAATTTTAGTAGGTTTATTATTTCCTAAGAGCTTTTTTCCTGAGTTTGTGTCACAATCTTTATTATTTTTGTCTTTTTTATTAGCAACATTTGCTCCTATTTTAGCTTGGAAAATTAGATAATATTAAATATATTAATAAAAATGCTTAATTATATAATTCCATTTGTTGTTTTAATTTTAGTAGTTGTGTTTATTCATGAATATGGACACTATTATTTTGCAAAGAAATATGGTGTTGGTGTTACTGATTTTTCAATTGGATTTGGTAAAGAATTATTTGGCTGGAATGACAAATCTGGAACAAGGTGGAAAATATGCTGGATTCCTTTGGGTGGATATGTAAAATTTTTTGGTGATCGAAACGTATTTAGTCAAGCAGACCAAGAAAAAATTGTAAATAAATATTCTTTAGAAGATCAAAAAAAACTATTTGTATTAAAACCTTTGTACCAAAGAACTATAATTGTTGCTGCAGGACCATTTGCTAATTTTTTATTGGCAGTAGCAATATTTTTATCAATTTATATGTTTGTTGGTAAAGATTTTACACCTGCAATGATAAATGAAGTTCAAAATGAAAGTCCAGCACAAGTTGCAGGATTAAAAAAGAATGATGTAATTTTAGAAATTGATGGAAATAA
>CAZABF010000014.1:0-5618 GCA_964483495.1 uncultured Candidatus Pelagibacter sp.
AAATGCTAGCCAAACATCTCTTTCATTATTTGCTGATCTTAATTTTTTTATTACTAAAAATTCTACAATTCCTTTGTTTATCTCTTTTATTTTTGCCTCCCACTCTCCACTTTGATTAAATAAAGAAAAACTTTGCCCTATATTTACCCTCATTACTTTAAATAAATAATGTGATTGAGATTTATCTAGCTTTGAAATTAAATTAAGTGATAAACTTTCTTTAAAAAATAATCTAATATTGCTCATTTGGACAAGTTAATTTATGAAAAATATTAAAGCAATAATATTTGATGCATATGGCACATTATTTGATGTCAATTCAGCTGCGGAAAAATGCAAAGGTAAAATTGGAGATAAGTGGGAGAGTTTTGCAAATTACTGGAGAACCACTCAACTAGAATATACTTGGCTTAGAAGCTTAATGAATAGGCATAAGGATTTTTGGCAAGTAACAGAAGATAGTTTAGATAAATCTATGCAAGCATTTAAAATAGATTCTTTAATGAGAAATGAATTATTAGATCTTTATAAAGTTTTATCAACTTTTCCAGAAGTAAAAGAAGTTTTAAATAAACTTAAAAAAAAAAATTATAAACTTGCTATTCTTTCAAATGGTACACCTTCCCTTCTCAAGGAATTAGTTAAAAGTAACAATTTGGACAATATCTTTGATGATATTTTTTCAATTGAAGAGGTTAAGACTTATAAGCCAGATCCAAAAGTCTATAATATTCCAATAAAAAAATATCAAATACAAAAAAGTGAAGTTGCTTATTTAAGTGCAAACACTTGGGATGTATCTGCGGGCGGTAACTATGGATTTAATCCTGTTTGGGTAAATAGAAATAATAGTATTTTTGATAATTTAGATTATGTGCCAAAATATCAAATTGAAAATCTTAGTAAATTAATAGAGATTTTGTAAAACAATGAAAGCTGTAAAAATTAAAAAAAATGGTAGTCCTGAAGTATTAGATTTAGAAGAAATAACTTTAAGAAAACCAATTAAGGACGAAGTCTTGATTGAACACGCTGCCATAGGTTTAAATTATATAGACACATATCATAGATCTGGACTTTATCCTTTGATGATGCCTAGTGGACTTGGAATGGAAGCTTCTGGCGTTATTAAAGAAGTTGGGCCAGATGTTTCAAATTTTTCTGTTGGAGATAGAGTTGCTTATTCTGCTATACCTTTGGGGGCATATTCTTCGCATAGAATATATAAAACAAAAAACTTAGTTAAAGTTCCAAAAGAAATAGATTTAAATATAGCTGCAGCAATAATGACTAAAGGATTAACAACATATTATTTATTGCATAAAACTTATCCAGTTTCAGGCAATGAAACAATTTTATTTCATGCGGCTGCTGGAGGAGTGGGACAAATATTTTGTCAGTGGGCTAAAAGCTTAGGGTGCAAAGTTATTGGAACAGTTGGAAGCGAAGAAAAAATAGAGATAGCAAAAAAAAATGGGTGTGATGAAATAATTAATTATAATAAAGAAGACTTTGCAAAAAAAGTTATGGAAATAACTGATGGTAAAGGTGTGCCTGTAGTTTACGATGGAGTTGGAAAATCAACATTTGAAAAATCTCTTGAATGTTTAAGCGTTAGAGGAATGATGGTTTCTTTTGGAAATGCCTCGGGAGCATTAGACCCAATTAATGTTCCAAAGATGTTACAGCCAAAAGGATTATATTTCATTAGGCCTTCAATGGGTCAATATTTAAGCACTAATCAAGAGTTAAGCGAAGCTGCAAAAGTACTATTTGAAAAAATAAGCTCTGGAAAAGTTAAAATAGAAATATTTAAAAAATATAAACTAGAAAATATTATTGAAGCACATAAAGATTTAGAATGTAGAAAAATTCTTGGACCAGCTATAATTGTACCTTAGTCTAGATCAATTTTCATATCTGATAAATGTAATTTCAAAGTTTCAGTCGATAGATGTATATCTCTTATAAAAAATAATACAGAAATTATCATTGCTAAACAGCATGATCCGAAAATAATTCTTGCTACAAAAATCATATCTAAATAGAGAGCAAAAACTGTTAACATATTAAATAAGAAACCAAAGCTTGCACATCCAAGTGTATATCTTAACCACTTAACTCTTCCATTTAAATTTATTAACTGTTTTTCCCACTCTGGAGGAATATGTTTTTCCCAGACATATTCGTCATGTATTTTTCTTATCAAATCACTAAGTGTGTGAAAACGATTGCCATAAACACTCATAAGCAAAGGGATTGCTGGAAACATAAGCGCTGTTACTGTGTAATCTATATTCATACGAATCAATTTGATTATGAATCTGAGCTTTGTTATTTACAAGAAAATTAAATGGAAAATCTTAAAATATTTATTCAACTCACGAGACTAGATAAACCAATTGGTTATATGTTGTTATTTTGGCCATGCTTATGGGGTCTCACAATTGCATATAATTTTGAAAACAATTTAAATACATATTTTTTTTATTTAGCTTTATTTTTCCTGGGTTCAGTCTTTATGAGATCTGCTGGATGTATTGTTAATGACATAGCTGATAGAGATTTTGATAAAAATGTTGAAAGAACAAAAAATAGACCAATTGCTTCTGGAAAAATTTCTATTTTTTTAGCGTCTTTTTATACATCAGTTTTATGTCTTTTAGCTTTTATAGTTTTAATCAATTTTAATTTTTTAACTATAGTTTTGGCCATCGTTTCAATGCCGCTTGCCTTTTCTTATCCTTTAATGAAAAGATTTACATATTGGCCCCAGTTATTTTTAGGAATAACATTTAACTATGGATTGTTATTGGCATGGGTATCAATTCATGAAAGTATTAGTTTGCCACCAATTTTGTTGTATCTAGGAGCCATATTTTGGACACTGGGATATGACACGATTTATGGATACCAAGATATTAAGGACGATGAAATAATTGGAGTTAAATCGACTTCTATAAAGTTTAAAGATAATCCAAAGAAAATTTTATACTTATTTTATCTGATAACTTTTTTATCTTTATTAATATTAGGATATTTAATGAAATTTAGTTATATTTATTTTATATTTTTAATAGTGCCACTTTTACATTTCTTTTTTTACCAGGTAGGTAAGTTGGATATTAAAAGTTCAAACAACTGTTTAAAATTATTTAAATCAAATAATTTTTTGGGTTTAATAATTTTTTTAAATTTACTAATTGGTAAAATTTTATAAATTTATGAATAATATAGAAATTTTAAAAAAACTTTATAATAATTATACAAAAAAATTTTTACCAAAAATATTATTTTCTATTTTTTTTTCATTGTTGGTAGCTGGTAGTACCGCTGCAATAGCATGGCTATTAGATCCTGCTATAAAAAAAATTTTTATTGAAAAAGATCAAACTTTAATATTTCTTATACCGGCAGCTATAATTCTTGCTTTTACAACTAAAGGCATCTCACTTTATATTGCAAAAACAACTTTAATTAAAGTTGGACAAGAGGTAACTAAAATTCTTCAATTACAACTAATGAAATCAATAATAAAAGCAGATGCTGAAATAATTGACAAAAAACATTCAGGAAAATTTATTTCTCATTTAAACTTTGATATCTCTATGATGACAAATTTAGTTAGCGTCGTAATATTAAATATAGCAAAAGATTCTTTAACTCTAATAGGTTTAATTGGAGTTATGTTTTATCAAAACTGGAGACTGGCTATCTTTGCATTAATCATGATTCCTCTTGCCTCTTTTGCCGCAAAATCACTAGGTAAAAGAATTGGAAAAGTGACAACTCAGGCTCAGGAAAGTTCAGGTATTCTTACTACCTATATGCTGGAAGTATTTAAAAATCATAAAATAATTAAAATTTTTCAAAAAGAAAATTACGAATTTTCAAGAGCTGAAAAATTTATAAATAATTTAAAAGAAAGATTGGTAAAAACAGCTATGGTTTTAGTAAGGGCTTCTCCAATAATGGAAACATTAACTGGAATTATGATTGCTGGATTAATTTACTATTCTGGAAAACTGATAATAAATCAAGAATTGGATATTAATAATTTCTTTTCTTTTTTAGCCGCAATGATGTTGGCTTATCAACCAGTTAGATCATTAGCAACGATCAATATGGCTATTAATCAAGGCCTATCAGCTGCAAAAAGGATTATACCTCTTATTGAACAAGAAAATAATATTAAAGAAAAACCTGATGCTTTACATCTAAAAACGACAAAGGGTGAAATAAATTTTCGAAATATAAACTTTAAATATAATAGTGAAGAAAGAAAAATTTTAAACTCAGTAAATTTAAATATTGTTGGTGGTGCAATGACTTCTTTGGTTGGTCATAGTGGAGCCGGAAAAACAACAATACTAAATTTAATACCAAGATTTTATGATAGAACTTCTGGAGATGTACTAATTGATGGCCAATCAATTTATGATGTTTCAATATCTTCTTTAAGAAATAATATTTCCCTTGTTAATCAAGATACAACGCTATTTGATGATACAATTAAAAATAATATAGCTTATGCAAAATTAGATGCGACTGAAGACGAAATTTTCGAAGCCGCAAAACTTTCACATTGTAATGAGTTTATTGATAAATTGCCAAATAAATTTGATACAATTATAGGAGAAAACGGAACTAGGCTCTCAGGGGGAGAAAAACAAAGACTATCTATAGCCAGGGCTATGTTAAAGAAAAGTAAAATTATTTTATTGGATGAGGCTACCTCATCTTTGGATGCTGAAACAGAAAGTAAAATCCAAGAAGCAATTAAATTGCTTACAAAAGATAGAACAACATTAGTAATAGCCCATAGACTTTCTACGGTAATGAATTCTAAAACAATTTGTGTAGTTGACGATGGAAAAATTGTTGCAGAAGGAAATCATGAAGAATTGTTACAAAAATCTGAGACTTATAAAAACTTCTATGAGAAACAATTAAGAAAAGATTAATGTTATTTTTTTATAGACTGGCAATAAATTTCATATTTTTAATTTCTCCAATAATAATAATTTACAGAATATTTAAAAAGAAAGAAGATCCAAAAAGATTTTTAGAAAAAATTGGTAAATTTAATAAAAAAAATACTAATAATAATTTAATATGGTTCCACGGATCAAGCGTTGGTGAAATTCTAAGCATTATACCTTTAATTGAAAAACTTGAAAAAAGAAAAAATATAAAAAAAATATTAATTACTTCAAATACTTTAAGTTCAGCAAAAATCATAAAAAAGTTAAAATTGAAAAAAACTTTTCATCAATTTTTCCCATTAGATACAGAATTTCTTGTAGAAAAGTTTTTAAACCACTGGAAACCAAAAGCAGTTTTTTTTGTTGAATCAGAGATTTGGCCAAACATGATATTAAAAATAAAAGAAAAAAATATTCCATTAATTCTACTAAATGCCAGAATCACTAAAAAATCCTTTAAAAACTGGAAGAGCTTTAATTGTTTTTCTAAAAAAATATTTAATAAGTTTGATTTATGCCTAGCACAAAATAATAAAACTTGTAATTATTTAAAATTTTTAGGAGCAAAGAATGTTAAAAAAATCGGTAATTTAAAATTTTCTCAGAGCAGTTCTGAATTAAAAAATAAATCAA
>CAZABF010000014.1:5718-13423 GCA_964483495.1 uncultured Candidatus Pelagibacter sp.
ATCAATTAATAGTGACACTGATATTTACATTGTAGATGCTTTTGGAGAAACAAAATCCTTTTTAAAATTGTCTAGAATTGCATTTATGGGAAAGTCTATATATGCTTATGGAGGACAAAACCCAATAGAGGCAGCTAGATTAGGAAATAGAATTGTTCACGGTCCTAATATAGAAAATTTTATAGAAGTTTATGATTTTCTTGAAAAACAAGGAATTTCAACAAAAATTAAGTCATGCAAAGGTTTAGAAAATTTAGTTATTAAATTAGATAAAAAAAAAAATTCTTCTCAACAAATTATAAGAAAATTAGCCTATACAGGTAATCAGATTTTATTACATAATGAAAAAGAAATTAATAAATATTTTTGATTTATGAATTTCAAAAAACCAAAATTTTGGGATCATTCAGGATTATCTTTTTGGTCAATAATATTGTACCCATTTTCTCTTTTATTTTTATTTGCTTCTTTAGTAATTAGGATTTTAAAAATTCAAAAGAAATTCCCTATACCAATTATTTGCGTGGGAAATATTTATGTGGGGGGAACGGGAAAAACTCCACTGGCAAAAGAAATTTTTCAAATTACTAAATCTTTGGGTAAAAATCCCGCATTTATTAAAAAATATTACAGTTATCTTGATGATGAAATAAATATGCTACAGAAAACTGGAAAAACATTTTTTTTAAATAGAAGAAAAGATTCAATAGAAGCTCTTATAAAAAATGGTTATAATTTAGCAATTCTTGATGATGGATTTCAAGATTTATCAATTTATAAAAATTTTAATATTGTTTGTTTTAATCAAAAACAATGGACAGGAAATCATTTTGTAATACCAGCTGGACCTTTAAGAGAAAAACTCTCAGCCTTGAAGAGAGCGGACTGTATCTTAATTAATGGAAATAAAGATACTAAAATTGAAAATCAAATATATAAAGTAAATAAAAGTGCAAAAATTTTCTACTCAAAATATAAAGCTTTAGATATTGATAGATTTAAAGAAAAAAAAATATGTGCATTTGCAGGAATTGGAAATCCATCAAATTTTTTTGAATTATTAAAAGAGAATAATTTAAATTTGGTTAATAAATTTTCTTTTTCAGATCATCATGATTATTCTTATACTGAAATTGAAAACATGGTTAAAAAATTCAATGACTGTATTTTGCTTACTACTGAAAAAGATTATTGTAGAATTCCGCTAGACTCAATTCTAAAAGGTTTTAAAATTGAATATTTAAAAATTAGATTAGAAATAGAAAATAAAGATAATTTTATTAAATTAATAAAAGACAAAATATGAAAATTATAAAATATTTTTTTGAATTTATTTTTATTTATGCTTTATTAATTATTTTTAAAATAATCGGATATAAAAATGCTTCAAACTTAGGAGCAATTATTGGAAAAAAAATTGGTCCTTTATTTCGATCAAATACTAAAATTCAAAATAATTTAGAAAATTCTAACATTGGCAGTTCTCGGGAAGATAGAAAATCTATAATTAACAATATGTGGGGCAATTATGGAAGAATATTAGCTGAATATGTTTATTTAAAACAATTTAGAAAAAATAATTTAAATCAATTTATTGAAATTGAAGGTTTAAATTATTTAAATGAAATTAAGAATAATAATGAACAGGCAGTATTTATATCAGGACATTTTAATAACTTCGAGCTAATGGCAATGGAAATAGAAAAAGCAGGGATAAATTTATGTGCAATTTATAGACCTCTTAATAATCCATTTTTAAATATTATTATGGAAAACATTAGAAAAAACTATATATGCAAAAATCAAATAAAAAAGGGGAAGAGTGGGACTAGAGATTTACTAAATTTTTTTAAAAAAGATTTTTCTGTAGCTTTAATGATAGATCAAAGAGTAAGCGAAGGTGAGGATATAGATCTATTTAATCGTTCCGCAAAAACTACAACCATACCCGCACAATTAGTAAAAAAATATGGCTGCAGTATTATTTCAGTTTATATCGAAAGAGTTAAAAACTATCATTTTAAATTATATTTTAATAAACCAGTAAAATTTGATGATAATTTATCTCATCAACAAATAACATTAGAGCTTAATAAAATATTAGAAAAAATGATTCTAAAAAATCCCGATCAATGGATTTGGTCACATGACCGGTGGAAATAAATCAATTTTTTTTAGTTAATTCTTCTCTTTTTTGCGAAGCCTCAACATGAGAAAAATAAGGCTCTTGAAGTTCAACATTCCAATAATTTAATTTATCTAGAAATATTTTCTTTCCAGAAATTGCACAAATAACATGATCGCCTTCTTCAAGAATCTCAAAATTATTAGGTAAATATTTTATTCTAGCTAATTTATTTTTCATTATATAGAAATGTATTTATATATGATTATTTGCATCATAGGAAGTGGGGGTAGAGAACATGCCATATGTAAAACAATTTCTCTATCTTCAAAAATAAGCAAAATATATTGCATGCCGGGTAACGCTGGAACTCAGCAATTGGCTGAAAATATAGATTTGGATATTAATAATTTCAAAGAAGTTTTAAAATTTTTAAAGGACTCAAAAATTGATTTGGTTATAGTTGGTCCAGAAAAGCCATTAGTAAATGGCATTGTAGATTACTTGGAAAGCAATAACATTAAAGTTTTTGGTCCTAGAAAAATCCCTTCACAATTAGAAGGTTCAAAAACTTTTACAAAAAATATTTGCAAAAAATACAATATACCAACAGCAAAGTTTGGAATTTTTGAAAAAAAAGAAAATACTATAAATTTTTTAAAAAATTCAAAATTTCCAATCGTTATTAAGGCAGATGGATTAGCCGCTGGAAAAGGAGTTTATATATCAAAAAATTTATCTGAAGCAAAAGAAGCAGTTAATGAGATTTTTGATGGAAAATTTGGACTAGCAAAAAAAATACTAGTTGAAGAATTTTTAAATGGCGAAGAAATGAGTTTTTTTATTGTTTGCGATGGAAAAAATTTTAAAATCTTTAAAACTGCACAAGACCATAAAAGAGTTAACGAGGGAGATGAAGGAAAAAATACGGGAGGAATGGGTGCATACAGTCCATCGGGATTAATAAACGAAATCTTAGAAAGTAAAATTATTAATAAAATAATTTCTCCAACTTTAAAAGCAATAGAGGAAATGGGCGAAAAGTATAAAGGATTTCTTTATGCTGGCTTAATGATATTAGATAACGAGCCTTTCTTGATTGAATACAATGTTAGAATGGGAGACCCTGAGTGCCAAACAATATTGCCTCTTTTAAAAACTGACTTAATTGATGTTTGCAATGCATGCTGTGATGAAAATTTAGAAAATTTAAATATAGAATGGAGAGAAGAAAAAAGTTTATGTATCGTATTATGTTCCAGAGGATATCCTGAAAAATTCGCAAATAATGTTAAGATAGATAATTTAAATAATTTAAAATTAAATAATAATGATTTTATTTTTCATGCAGGAACAAAAGAAAAAGGAAATGAAATATTTTCAAATGGAGGAAGAGTTTTAAACTTTGTTTCTCTCTCAAACTCTTTTAAAGATTCAAGAGAAAGAGCTATAAATCTTATAAATCAATTAAATTGGAAAAATGGTTTTTTTAGAAAAGATATTGGTTTTAAAATAATAGATAAATGAGAATAATAGGTGGAACTTTTAAAGGTGTTAAAATTTTTGAAGCTTTTGATAAAAATACTAGACCGCTAAAAGATTTAGTTAAAGAATCTATTTTAAATATTCTTGAATATTCTAAAGATTCAAGAATAAATTTAAATAATTCATTAGTTCTTGATTTATTTTCAGGAACTGGGTCCTTTGGCTTAGAATGTATTTCAAGGGGTGCTACAAAAGTTTATTTTATTGAAAACTACGATCAATCATTAGAAATTTTACATAAAAATATAAATAAATTAAAATGTGAAAAAAAAACAAGAGTATTTAATGAGGATGCTTTTAATTTTTTTGAGAATAACGAAGAATTAAAAAATGTAAAATTTGATTTAATATTTTTAGACCCGCCCTATAAAGAAGAAAATATAAAAATAATTTTAGAAAATATAGCTAAACTAAAATTATTAAAAGAATCTGGATTAATTGTATTGCATCGTCACAAAAAAACAAAAGATGATATTGCCAGTAAATTTACCATTAAAAGATCCGTTAAGTATGGAATTTCAAAAATAATATTTATAAAAATTAATTAAATAATATTTTCTTAGTTTCTTTTTTGATGAGTTCAACAGATGGTTGATCAAATGGATTAACTTTTAGTGCTCTTCCTAGTAAAATTGTTTCCAATATAAAAAAACAAAATAGTTCTCCTAGCACCTCTTCATTTCTTCTTTTTACTTCAAAAGATCTGAAGGGTAGTTTTTTTTTATAGAAAACTTTTTCAGTTGCGCTTTTTTGTGCATAAATAATTTGAGAAAAAGATTTGTTCCTAAGATAATTACGAGTCTTTTGTAGAAATTTATTATTTATCCTATCTGATTTTGTATCTTTGCTAGAAAAAAAAGTAAAAAAATTATTTTTTGGTCCATCTAAATATAATTGTAATAAGCTATGATTGTCTCTTGGCATAGCAGATATAACAGGAAGAATACCTTTAGATTTTTTTCCCAAGCTTTCAGCAACTAATTGCTGGTACCACTTAAACAAGTTTTCTGACTTATTATCATAATTCAAAATTATTGAATTAAATTTTTTTTCTTTAACAAATTTTAAAATTGCACCAACATTTTTTATTAATTCATTTAAAAAATTTTTATTATTAATTAAGTAATTTAATCTCTTAAATTTTTTTTCATTAAGACCCATAATTTCTGCAGGAAGCATACCAACTTCTGATAAAACAGAATATCGACCTCCAATATAATTTTTATGTTCAATAATTTCCGCTTTTAGATCATTAGCAAGATTTCTTAAATAGTTTTTTTTATTTTCAGTAATAAAAATATTCTTACTATTATTTATAAATACATTCGAATTTGCAATTGTCTCAAGAGTATTTCCAGATTTAGATATAATAATATTGGTTGCTTTTATTTTTTTTTCATAATTGTTTAACTTTGAATTTAAATTGTTAATAAATATAAATTTTTTTTTTATTTTATGATTTAAAAATTGGTATATTGCTTCAACGCCTAGAGTTGATCCTCCCATACCAATTAATCTGAAATTTTTATTTTTATTAATTTTTCTAATTTGCTCTTTAGTATAACTATATTTATAATTTGGCTTCAAAGATTCAAAAAGTTTAATTTTTTTAAACCATTTTTCATTTTTAAAATTTTTTAAATTTTTAATTTTTGAAATATTAAAATTTTTAAATTTAATATTAGAAGTTAACATATTTAATCATTTATTTTTTCTAATATTGACTTTTCTATGCAGTTTTCATTTTCAGTGTCGCATTCAAAATTTGTGTCTTGGCTTTCATCAATTTTTAAAACTTTTTTAATATCAATATCTTCTTCATCGTCTGTTTGATCTTCTTGATCTAGTGGTACTGGTAGCTCGTCAATATCTGGAGGGACAGTTAAAGGATTCTTTTTTTCTACTAAAAATTCATCGCTATTTTCAGATCTTTTTTTTCCTTGCAGAACATCTTTTGCACCTGAGCAGGAAAATAAAAAAAGCATCGAAAATAAAAATATAATTATTTTTTTAAATTTCATTTTTCTTTTTATAATTCAATAATTCAGCAAAAATAAGACAAATAATTCCTAAAGATATAAATATATCAGCAACATTAAAAACGAACCAATGATAGCCTTTATAGCTAATGTCTATAAAATCTGGTACCGCAGAATAATAAATACGGTCAAATAGATTACCCAAAGATCCTCCTAATATAATTAAAAAAAAGTATGCACTTTTATCTTTTGATTTAATAATTAAGTATACAATTAACAAATTAATAAAAATAATTAAGATAGTCATTACATTATACATTTGTGATTGATCAAAAGAGAATAATCCAAAACCTATACCACTATTCCAAACTAAAATTAAATTGATGTAAGAATTTATATTTATATCTACATTGCCTAAATCTTCGAGGATAGACAGTATATATAATTTTGAAATTCTATCTGCTAAAAAAATAAATAAAATAATTCCAAAATATATAATAGTTTTTTTTAAAAATAATTTATTCATTAATTATTTTTATTATAAATCTCCGTGCCTTTCACATTTATCTTTGTTTATTTTCCAGCAAACGCTACATTTTTTTCCTTCCGCTTTGTTCGTTTCAACAAAAATTTCTTCTGAATCGCCTTTGTTAATTTTATCAATTTTTGCGCCTGATGTAATGCATAACTCAGAAAAATCTGTTCCTTTAGATAGGTTAAGCAATTTGTCATTTAAAAGTATTTTTAAATTCGTCTCTAAACTTGAACCAATTTCTTTAGATGCTCTTTTTAACTCTATGCTGCTGTTACATTTGTCTCTTATTTTTATAAGCTCAATCCATTTATTGTTTAAATCTTGGTTATTCCAATTTGATGGAATAACTGGAAATTTTTCTAGGTGAATGCTTCCCTTTTCTTCAATTCTTAATAGTGAGTAAATTTCTTCAGTTGTAAAAGATAGTACGGGCGCAAACCATTTTAATAATATTTCAAGAACAATATTCAAAAATTTTATTGTTGTGATTCTTTTTTTGCTTTCTAAAGAATCACAGTACAAAGCATCTTTTCTAATATCAAAATAAAATGCTGATAAATCAGATGTGCAAAAATTTAATATTTCCTTATATATAGTGTGAAAGTTATATTTTTCAAAATTCTTTTCAAATAAGAGGTTAAGATTATAAATTTTGTGTAGCATATATTTCTCTAACTCTGGAAAATCTTTAATATTGATTTTTTCAAAATCAACTTTTTCAAAGTTGTCGTTCAAATTTCCAAGAATGTATCTAAAAGTGTTTCTAATTTTTCTATAAGATTCTGCATGCTGCTCTAAAATTGAATAATCTACTCTTAAATCTTCAGCATAATCAGATGCTGCAACCCAAGTTCTTAGGATATCAGCTCCATATTTTTTTAAAATATCTTCTGGTGAAATAATGTTGCCAAGAGATTTTGACATCTTTAAACCTTTTCCATCAACAACAAACCCGTGTGATAAAATAGAGTCAAATGGAGCTCTACCTCTTGTTCCGCAAGATTCTAATAATGATGAGTGAAACCATCCTCTATGTTGATCTGAACCTTCAAGATACATTGAAGCAGGCCATTTTAAATCTTCTCTTTTTTCAAGAACATAGGCATGAGTTGAACCACTATCAAACCAAACTTCAACAATGTCAGTCATTTTTTGATAATCTTCACTTTTATATTTTTTGCCTAAAAATCTTTGAGTATCTCCTTCAAACCAACAATCAGCTCCTTCTTTCTCAAATATACTTGCAATGTTTTCGGTAACCTGCTCATCAACTAAAACCTCATTTGTTTCTTTTGACAGAAAAACAGGAATAGGCACGCCCCATACCCTTTGCCTTGAAACACACCAGTCAGGTCTTAATTCAATCATCGATCTTAATCTTTCTTTTCCTTTATTTGGATAAAACTTAGTTTCATCTATTGACTTTAAAGCTTTTTTTCTCAAACCATGACTCTCCATTGAAATAAACCACTGTGGTGTTGCTCTATGAACCAAAGGTGCTTTTGAACGCCAAGAATGAGG
>CAZABF010000015.1:0-12248 GCA_964483495.1 uncultured Candidatus Pelagibacter sp.
TGAAAAGCATCAGCAATTTTATCTAAACCAAATTGAAATGATTTAGTCATAATTATATTTAAAAAATGGTTTTTTAATTCAAAATCAACATCAAATGAAACTTCTGTAATTTTGTTCTCCTCTTTAAAATACCATTGATTTTCCAAATGCTTTAATGGTCCATCAAGATTAGTTACATAAATAGAATCTTCTTTTTTATTAAATTTAACATCGCTTTTATAGGTGTCTTTAAAAGGACCTTTTCCAATTGTTAAATCAGCGACTATTAATAATAAATCACCCTCTTCTTTTTTTTCATGTATTTTTGCACCCAAGCAAAAAGGAACAAATATTGGGTATTTTTCTATATCAAGAACTAAATCTATTAACTCTTCTTTCTTGCATTCAATTGATCTTTTAACTGATGCTTTGGGCATTAGTTTGACTAATTCTATTTTTTTTAAGTTCGGCAAAATCTTCATCAGCATGGTATGAAGATCTGGTAAGTGGTGAAGATGACACTAATAAAAAACCTTTTAACTCTGCAATATTTTTTAATTCCTCAAATTCATCAGGATTATAATATCTATCAAGTGGATGGTGTTTAACAGAAGGTTGCAGGTATTGTCCTATTGTTAAAAAGTCAACTTCGGCAGATCTTAAATCATCTAACACTTGGATAATTTCATCTTTATTTTCTCCCAAACCAACCATTAATCCTGATTTGGTAAAAATATTTTTATTAATTTTTTTTACATTTTTTAAAAGTTCTACTGAAGCAAAATATCTAGATCCTGGTCTAACTTGTCTATAAAGACCTGGAACAGTTTCAATGTTATGATTGAAAACATCTGGCTTAGCTTCAATAACTTTTTTGTAAGATTCACCTTTCCTCAAAAAATCTGGAGTTAAAACTTCTATAGTTGTTTCAGGATTTTGTTTTTTAATTTCGATTATAACTTCAGAGAAATGATTGGCCCCTCCATCAAAAAGATCATCTCTATCTACAGAAGTTATTACAGCATGCTTTAAATTTAATTTTTTAACAGCAGATGCAATATTCAAAGGTTCTAGAGGATTAAGTGGTTTTGGCTTTCCTGTTATGACATCGCAAAAAGCACAAGCCCTGGTACAAGTTTCTCCCATAATCAAAAATGTAGCGTGTCTTTTGCTCCAACATTCAATAATATTTGGACAGTTTGCTTCCTGGCATACAGTTTTTAATTTGTGTTGGTTAACTATACTTTTTGTTAAAAAAAATTCTTGGCTATTTAAAAGTTTTGACTTAATCCAATTTGGTTTTTTTTTAATTCGATTGATAGGTTTGTTAATTTTTTCAGGATGCCTAATTTTCATTATTTTTAATTAAATAAATTTTTTCACTTTTTTTTCCAAACAAAAATTTTTGTCTTATTAAAATTTCTATATAATCTAAGTCTAAATTATCTGTTAAAAGTGAATTTTTTATCTCTAAATTTTCTATTTTATTGGTTATTAAATTTTTTTTATCTTTTAATTCATCTAAAATAGCTTTTTTTTCAAAATATGAGATTAAACCTCTTTCTCCATCGAGAAGATTAAAAAAAAAATAAAGAAATAAAATAGTAGATATTAGTATAAAATAATTTTTTTTTATTTTAGCTAACATTAATTGATTCTATTCATTTTTGTAGATTTTCCAAGTTTCTCTTCTATTCTTATAAGTTGATTATATTTTGCAACTCTTTCAGATCGCGCCAATGAACCTGTCTTTATTTGATTTGAATTTGTACCTACTGCTAGGTCTGAAATAAAAGTATCTTCACTTTCACCTGATCTATGTGATATTATAGTACTAAATCCAATTAATTGTGCGAACTTAATTACTTCTAAAGTTTCTGAAACCGTTCCTATTTGATTAAGTTTTATTAATATTGAATTAGAAGATTTATTCAAAAAACCCACTTTTAGTCTTTCTAAATTAGTTACATATAAATCATCACCAACGATTTGAGTTTTTTTATTAATTTTTTTCATAAATTTATTCCATGACAACCAATCATCTTCAGCGAAAGGATCTTCAATAGATTTAATTTTATATTTTTTAATTAATTTTAAATATTGTTTTATTGTTTTATCTGAATTTATAAATTTTTTAGAATGAATTGAGTATTTTTTATTTTTAAATAATTCATTTGCCGCAACATCTAGACAAATAGCTATATCTTTTCCATTTTTAAAGCCCGATTTTTTTATTGCTTTTACTATTAATTTTAAAGCATCTTCATTATCATTAATCATTGGTGCAAAGCCACCCTCGTCTCCGACTGAAGTGGAATCGCCTCTTTGTTTAATTATAGATTTTAAACTATTAATTACTAAAAAACACATTCTCATTGCTTCTGTAATTGATTTTGCTTTATCTGGTCTAATCATAAACTCTTGTATTCTAAGGCCATTATTTGCATGTGCACCACCATTGATTACATTCATTAATGGATAAGGTAATTTAAAATTTTTTTTAATTAAAAAGGTTTTATAAAGAGGTGTTTTTCTAATTCTTGCAGAAAGTTTCTTAACTGCCATAGAAACTGCTAACAATGAATTAGCACCAAATTTCTTTTTTTGTTTTGTTCCATCAAGCTTAATTAAAATATAATCAATTTTCTCTTGATTGTGTATATTTTGATTTATTAATTTTTTTGAAATTATTTTGTTAATTAACTCAACAGGTTTTAAAACACTTTTTCCTAAATATCTTTTGTTTGAAGAATCTCTTTTTTCATAAGCCTCATGTGAACCTGTGGAAGCACCTGACGGGCAAATTGCTCTTGCCCTCATATTGTTTGAAAAAACTTCTGCTTCAATAGTAGGATTTCCTCTACTATCATAAACTTGCCTTGCTATAACTTTTGTTATTTTGCTCATTTATTATTTTTTGACAAGATTATCAATTTCAACTATTTGAGAAATTAAGTTTTCTAATTTATTTAACGGCACCATGTTCGGTCCATCAGATGGAGCGTTGTCTGGATCTTGATGAGTTTCTAAAAAAATTGCAGCAATGCCAACTGCCGTTGCTGCTCTTGATAAATATTCAACAAACTCTCTTTGACCTCCACTTTTATTACCAAGTCCACCGGGTTGTTGAACTGAGTGTGTTCCATCAAAAACAATTGGGTAGCCATTTTTTGCCATTATAGGTATCGATCTCATATCTGAAACCAATGTGTTGTACCCAAAGCTAGCACCTCTTTCTGTAACAAGAATATTTTCATTTCCAGATTCAGAAATTTTTTTTGTTACATTTACCATATCCCATGGTGCTAAAAATTGTCCTTTTTTAACATTAATAATTTTATTAGTTTTGGCAGCAGCAATTAATAAATCTGTTTGGCGACATAAAAAAGCAGGTATTTGTAATACATCAATATGCTCTGATACAACGGAACATTGCTCAACATTATGTACATCCGTTAATACTGGAATTTTTAATTCTTTTCTAATCTTGTCAAATACAGGTAATGACGCATCTAGTCCAGCTCCTCTTTGTCCTTTTAGACTAGTTCTGTTTGCTTTATCAAATGAAGTTTTATAAATAAATCCAATTTCAAATTTTGAAGCAATTTCTTTAATTTTACCAGCCATGTCCACTGCATGTTGCTGTGTTTCAAGTTGGCAGGGTCCAGAAATAAGAGATATTTTTTTATTATTTGATATCTCAAAATTATTACATTTAACTATTTTATTTAACATTAATAGAATTTTGCAGCCTTGATAAAAGATGAGAATAAAGGATGTGGAGACAAAGGTCTAGATTTAAATTCAGGATGATATTGAACACCTATAAACCATGGATGATTTTTAAGTTCAATGATCTCAGGTAATTTATCATCTGGTGACATTCCAGAAAAAATCATTCCTTTATTTTCAAATTTATTCTTTAAATTATTATTCACTTCGTATCTATGTCTATGTCTCTCAAATATAGATTTTGATTTATAGATTTTTTCTATCAATGAATTATGTCTTAATTTAGCTTCGTATAATCCTAATCTCATTGTACCACCTAAATTTTTAATTGTTCCTTTTATTAGTCTTCCATTTTTATTCCATTCATTCAACAATCCAATTACAGGATAACATTTTTTATCTAGCTCACTAGATCCAGCATTTTTAATTTTTAAAGTATTTCTTGCAAACTCTATTACCGCCATTTGCATACCAAAACAAATACCTAAAAAAGGAATTTTGTTTTTTCTAGCATAGCTAATAGCTGATATTTTTCCTTCTGTGCCTCTTTTTCCAAATCCACCAGGTATTAAAATGCCAGATACATTTTTTAAAAATTTATTAATTTGGTTAGGTTTTAATTTATCAGATTCAATTCTAACTAAATTGACTTTTATATTGTTCTTTATTCCACCGTGAATTAGCGCTTCATCTAAAGATTTATAAGCATCTTTTAAATTTACATACTTTCCTATAATTGCAATATTTACTATTTTTTTTGTATTTAAAATTGTTTTGGTAATTTTCTTCCATGGTAATAAGTTAACTTTTTTTCTTGGTTTTAATTTAAAATATTTTAGAACTTGTTTGTCTAATTTTTCATTATAAAAACTTATTGGTGCTTCATAAATTGTTCTTACGTCAACTGTCTCTATTACATTTTCAATTGAAACATTGCAAAATAGTGATATTTTTTTTCTTTGATCTAATGGTATGGATTTTTGAGATCTGCAAATAATTATATCGGGCTGAATACCAAGACTTCTTAATTCTTTCACAGAATGTTGGGTTGGTTTTGTTTTAATTTCGTCTGATGATTTTAAAAATGGAACAAAAGTTAAATGAATGAATAAACTTTTACTTCTTCCAACTTCATTTGAAAATTGTCTTATAGCTTCAATAAAAGGTAAACTTTCTATATCTCCAACTGTTCCTCCTATTTCACAAATAACAAAATCTTCATTAGTTATGTCGCCTTTTATAAACTCTCTTATTCTATCTGTAACATGAGGTATGACTTGAACTGTTTTTCCTAAATATTTACCTTTACGTTCTTTTTTAATTATATCACTGTAAATTTTTCCAGTTGTAATATTGTCAGATTTTTTTGCTGATATATTTGTAAATCTTTCATAATGACCAAGATCTAAATCTGTCTCAGCTCCATCATTGGTAACAAAAACTTCTCCGTGTTGAAATGGACTCATTGTACCAGGATCTACATTGAGATAAGGATCCATTTTTCTTATCCTTACTTTATAGCCTTGAGATTTTAATAAATAAGCCAGTGAAGCAGAAGATAATCCTTTACCTAAAGATGAAACCACGCCGCCAGTGACAAATATATATCGCGCCATGGAATTACTTTATAGCCGTAGTTAATAAAAAATGAAAGTATTAATTATTGCTTTCGGGAATTTTAGGCGCTTCATCAGAATTTTCTTCAATTTTATCTAAAACTGATGATATTGGGGTCAGATCACCTCTGGAAATTATTGTTAATGCAAGACTACATATAATGAATAATGTTGCAATAATTGCGGTTGCTTTTGTAAAAAAATTTCCCGCAGATCTTGAAAACATAAAATTATCTTGGGAGACACCTATTCCTAAAGCACCACCCTCTGATTTTTGAAAAAGAATAAATAATACAAGAAAAACTGCCAATATGATGTTTGTTACTAATAATATATTTTCCATGATGACTAATTAATAGTTTTTTTTATGATATCAATAAAATTCTTAGCATTCTGAGATGCGCCACCTATCAAAAAGCCATTTATTGAGCTAATTTTTTTCAATTCAACAATATTTTTTGGATTTACAGATCCACCATAGATTATTTTAGGATTTTTTAATTTCCAAAATTTGATTATCATTTTTTTAATTGCAGAAACATGTTTTTCAAGATTTTTAGTTTTTGGAATTATGCCTGTTCCTATAGACCAGACAGGTTCATATGCAAAAATAATATTATTATTTTTTTTTATATTTTTTAGAGCGCTAGTTATTTGAGAATTTAAAATAAGATTAGTTTTATTTTTTCTTTTTTCTTTTAAAGTTTCACCAATGCATAAAATAACTTTTAAACTTTTTTTTAGTGCAGATTTAATTTTAAGATTTATAATATGATTAGTGTCACCCGATGCTCTATTTTCTGAGTGGCCTATAATTACATATTTTGCACCAGCAGATTTTATTAGATCAGTATTTATAGATCCCGTAAATGGTCCAGGATTTTGAGAAAAATGACAATTTTGTGCTCCAACTTTAATTTTGCTATTTTTGGATATTTTCAAAAATTGTTCGATCAAAGTATATGGTGGGCAATATATAATTTGAGCTCTTTTATATTTTTTATTCATAGAAAGTTTGATCACTTTTTTGGTAGAATTTATTGACTTTAAATCACCGAACATTTTCCAATTTGCAATAAAAAACATATTATTTGTCATTAGCGTAATTTTAATTTATAGGTTTGTTTTTTATAGATCAATAAAATTAAACTAAATGCTAAATAAACTAAGAAATTTTTCGAAGGGTAAGCTTGCTGGTTTTCTTGTGGCTATAATAATTGTTCCATTTGTTTTCTGGGGTATGGGAAGTGTTTTTAGTGGTGGTAACACAAATAGTATTGTTAAGATAAATAACCATAATGTATCAACAAAAGATTTTGCTGATTTTATAAATAATTCAAAAATTAGTCCTGAACTAATAAAAAAAAATATTAATAATAATGTTCTTGAAGAACTTTTAAAACAACTCGTTTCAACTTCTATTATTGATATAGAAATAAATGAACTACAGTTTTTTGTTTCTGATGAAATACTTGCCAAAAAAATCAAAAAACAAAAATCTTTTCAGGATGAAAACAATAATTTTTCCAGAACTAAGTACGAAAAATTCTTATTGATAAGCAATATGTCATCTGTAAAATTTGAACAAGGAATAAAAGAAAATGAATTAAAAAAAAAATTATTTAAGTATATAGGTGGTGGGATTAAATCACCTTTTTTTTTAATAAACAAAACATACAAAGAACAATTAAAAAAAATTGAAGTTGATTATATAGATTTAAATTCAATATACATAAATAAAAATGAAATTAGCTTAGATGATTTAAGAAAACATGTTAATGAAAATAGAGAAAAATTTTTAGTTGAAAAGATAGATATATCATTCATTAAAATAACCCCAGAAATTATAACTAATGAAAAAGAGTTTACTAAAAATTTCTTTTCAAAAATTGATGAAATTGAAGATTTAATAATAAATAATAACAATATTAATGAAATATCAAAAAAATATAATTTAAAAGTTAAAACAGTTAACGAATATTATCCAGGAAAAGATAGTGAAGATTTATTAGATGAAATTTATAAAAAAAGAAACAAAAAAGTATTAGAAATGTTAGATAAAAATGATTTCTTTTTACTATATGAAATTAAAAATTTAAAAAAAATTTTACCAAGCTTAAAAAATAAAGAATTTCTTACAATGGCAAGAATTGATTTGTTTGAAAAAAATAAATACAATATTCACAAAGATTTGCTGACTAAGATTCAAAAGAAAAAATTTAAAAATGAAGATTTTTCTAAATTATCCAAAGGTGTAATTAATAATTTAAAAATTAACTCAATAAAAGATACAAATAAATTTACAGCAGACTCTGTAAATCTATTATACTCATTGAAAATGAATAATTTTTCATTAGTTTCAGATGAAAAAAATAATGTCTATTTAGTTAAAATAAAAAACATTTATGAAAATAATTTAAGTAATAATAGCCATGAAATCAGAACATTTGCTAATCAAACGAATATAAAATTAAGAGACAACCTTCATAATTCATATGATTTTTTGCTAAACGAAAAATACAAAATTAAAGTAAATGAAAATACTCTTGATAGAATGAAAAATTATTTTAGATAAATAATGTTAAATGTTGATCTTAAAAATTTTAAAAAAAATCACAAAAAAAAATTAAATCAAATTATATATTATTCTACAAAAACAAATGGGTTAAATGAAATTAACAATTTAATAAATAATTTTTTAAATGAAAAAAATAGTTTTGTTTTTGAATCTGTTGAAAAAGGTGTAATTAAAGGAAGATATACAATTTTTGGAAGAAATCCGGATAGAATATGGGAATTTAATAATAATAATTGTTTTATTTATAAAAAAAATAAAAAAAAAAAAATTAAAGGAAAACCAAAAAAAATTATAGAAAATATAATAGAAAAATTTAAATTTAAAATTCCAAAAAATCTTCCACCAATTAGTTCTCTATTATCGGGATATTTTTCATATGATGTAATAAGATATATTGAGAATATTCCAAATTCTTGTGATGATGATCTAAAAATTCCAGATGCAAGAATTTTAAGACCCAGAACATTGATAATACATGATAATTATCAGCAAAAAATTTACTATATAATTAACTGCTTTTCAGATGAAAAGATAAATAATTATAAAGAAAAATTTAATTCAATAGAAAATCAAATTAGTAATTTAATTTTTACATCAAACTACAATGCAAATTTAATTACCAATAATCTTAAAAAAAAAATTAAAGTTAAATCAAATATTTCAAAAAACAAATTTCTACAAAATGTTAGAAAAGCTAAGAAATACATTAAAATTGGAGATATTTTTCAAGTAGTTTTGAGTCAACGTTTTGAAACAAAACTTACTAAAAATCCAATAGAAATATATAAAAAACTTAGAATTAATAACCCTTCCCCATTTATGTATTTTTTTAATTTTGAAGATTTTCAAATAATTGGAGCAAGTCCTGAAATTCTAGTTAGATTAAGAGATAATAATATTACTATAAGACCTATTGCAGGTACTAGGCCAAGAGGTAAAAATAAAAAAGAAGATAAATATTTTGAAAAAGACTTATTAAAAGATAAAAAAGAACTTTCTGAGCACTTGATGCTTTTAGATTTAGGTAGAAATGATACGGGAAAAGTATCAAGGATTAATACTGTTAAAGTTACAGAAAAATTTGTAATAGAAAAATATTCTCATGTTATGCATATTGTTTCTAATGTGATGGGTAAATTTAATAAAAAATTTTCAAAATTTGATACTCTTCTTTCAGGTTTTCCTGCTGGTACAGTATCGGGTGCTCCAAAAATAAGGGCAATGGAAATTATTGACGAATTAGAAAATACTAAAAGAAAAGTTTATGCTGGAGGAATTGGATATTTTTCAGCAAATGGAGATTTTGATACTTGTATCGCACTTAGAACTGCTGTTTCAAAGAAAAATAAATTTTATGTACAAGCTGGAGCTGGCATTGTTGCTGATAGTAAACCAATAAACGAATATAAAGAAACAGTAAATAAAGCTAAGGCTTTATTAAAATCTTTGGAATAATAATGAAAATATTATTAATTGATAACTACGATAGTTTTACTTTTAATCTTTATCATTATTTATCGTCATTAAATACAAAAGTTGAAGTATTCAGAAATGACAAAATAACTGAAAATGAAATTGTTAAAAATAAATATAATAAAATAGTAATATCACCTGGTCCTGGTACCCCAAATCAATCTGGAAATTGCTTACGAATTGTAAAAAAATTACATAAAGAAATTCCAATACTAGGTGTTTGTTTGGGTCATCAAATAATAGGGCAAGTTTTTGGATCTAAAATAATTCAAGCTAAAAAATTAATGCATGGAAAAACAAGTAAAATTAAATCATTTAGAAATGGTATTTTAAAAAATCTACCTAAAAGTTTTGAAGCAACGAGATATCATAGTTTAATAATTGATAAAAAAACTTTATCAAAAAACCTTGAAATAACTGCTTTAACAAATGATGGTATAATAATGGGAATTATGCATAAAAAATATAACATTCATGGAGTGCAATTTCATCCTGAAAGTATAAAAACTACTATCGGAATGAAAATCTTAAAAAATTTTATAAACTATAAATAATAATGAAACAATTTTTAGATAAACTTAAAAAGAAAGAAGATTTATCTTTTGAAGAAAGCAAGTCAGCTTTTAATATATTGATGAATGGAGAGGCAGATGAATCAGAAATATTTGATTTTCTTACTCTTTTATCATTTAAAGGTGAAGTATCTGACGAAATTGCAGGTGGAGTTTATATTTTAAGAGAAAAGTCAAAGAGAGTTAATGTAGGGAATTGTGTTGATACATGTGGTACTGGCGGGGATGGAATGAATACTTTGAACATTTCAACAGCTTCTGCTCTATTATTAGCTAGTATGGGTATTAAAGTAGCTAAGCATGGAAACAAAGCTGTTTCATCAAAATGTGGTTCTGGCGATGTTTTGGAAGCACTAAATATTAAAATTAACCTAGAACCAAAAGAAATTGAAGATCAAATAAATAAAAATAATTTTGGTTTTATGTTTGCGCCTAATTACCATAGCGCAATGAAATTTGTTGGCCCTACTAGAAAGAAAATTGGAAAAAGAACTATATTTAACATGATTGGTCCATTAAGTAGTCCTGCTCTAGTTCAAAGACAAGTTGTTGGTGTATTTGATAAAAAATTATTAAAAATTTTTGCAAATAGTTTAAAAAATTTAAAAATTAAATTCGCATGGATTGTTAATAGCGAAGACGGTTTGGATGAAATATCGCCCTATGCGAAAACTAATGTGGTTCAACTTAAAGATGATAAAATTACTGAAATAATAATAAATCCTATTGATTTAAAAATTAATGCTGAAAACTTTAATAATTTACTTGGGGATGATGCAAAATTCAATGCAGATAAAATGATTAATATATTTAAAGGTGAAGATAATGACTTTTCTAAAGCAGTTTGTTTAAATGCTGCAGCCGGTTTAATAGTGGCAGAAAAATTTATAAATATTAAAGATGCATACAATAATGCAAGAGAGCATATTTTATCTGGAAAAACTTTTAAACATTTACAAAATATACAAAGTGCCTGAAAATATATTAGAAAAAATAATTAAAAATAAAGAAAAAAAAATAGATTTATTAAAAAAATCTTTATCAATTGAAAGCTTAAAAAAAAAAATTGAAGAATATAAATCTTTTATAAATTTTAAAGAAAAGATTAAGAGTAATGAACTTGAAAATAAAATTTCAATTATTGCAGAAATTAAAAAAGCTAGTCCATCAGCTGGTTTAATAATTGAAAATTATGATCCAGTAAATATAGCTGATGTATATAATAAAAACAAAGCTACTTGTTTATCTGTTTTAACAGAAGAAGATTTTTTTTTGGGAAACCTTTTACACATAAGTAAAATTAAACAAAAAATTAATCTTCCAATATTATGTAAAGATTTTTTTATAGATAAATTTCAAGTTTATCTTGCAAGAAGCTATGGTGCTGATGCAATACTAATTATATTGGCTGGAGTTTCAGATGAAATGGCAAACACTTTGTACGAAGAAGCTTTAAAATTAAATATGTCAGTAATAGTTGAGGTTCATAATGTTGAGGAAGCTAAAAGATCTTTAAAATTTAAAGAAGCTTTAATTGGTATTAATAATAGAAATCTTAAAACTTTAAAAACTGAAATAAACACAACTTATGATATTCATAGTGTTTTAGAAAAACATACTGGACCATTAATTTCTGAAAGTGGAATTAAAAATAAAGAAGAGCTTTTGGAAATAAGAAATAAGACAAATATTAAAACTTTTTTAATTGGTGAATCACTTTTAAAAAATTTGGATAAAAATTCTATTTTTTCAGTTTTATAGTTAAAAAACCCTTGATTTTATTGAATTTTAAGCTGTTGTTAAATTAAAAGAACTTTTATAGAACATGAATGTACTTAATTTGTTCTATGCTTACTAAAAAACAAAAAAACCTGCTTTTATTTATCAACAAGAAGTTGAGATCTTCTGGTGTATCGCCTTCTTATGAGGAAATGAAACATTCTCTAAATCTTAAATCAAAATCTGGAATACACAGACTAATAAGCGCTTTAGAAGAAAGAGGTTTTATTAAAAGATTAGCTCATAAAGCAAGAGCATTAGAAGTAATTAAACTTCCAGAAACCGCATCTGCGAATGATATTTACAATTCTTTTTCACCTAGCGTTATAAAAGGTGGTTTGGATGAAAGCGCTTCATCAACTAAAGATGCTGATATACCTGTTCTAGGTAGTATTGCTGCTGGTACTCCAGTAGAAGCTATTCAAAATGAAGTATCTCGGATACCTTTGCCTAACAATATTGAAAAAAATGGTGAATTTTTTGGTTTAAAAATAAGTGGTGATTCAATGATTGAAGCTG
>CAZABF010000016.1:0-7686 GCA_964483495.1 uncultured Candidatus Pelagibacter sp.
AATCATATGCAAAAATTATAGCCGAACCTTTAGAAAAAGGTTATGGATTAACTTTAGGAAATTCACTAAGACGAATATTATTATCTTCTATAAGAGGAACAGCAGTTACAGCAATTCAAATAGATGGTGTCCTGCACGAATTTTCTTCAATAAAAGGAGTGAGAGAAGATGTTACCGACATTGTGCTAAACGTAAAATCATTGGATTTAAAAAGCAATATGGAAGGAATAAAAAAATTAATACTTGATGCAAAAGGACCTGGCGAAATTAAAGCTTCAAATATAACACCTGTTGCTGATATAGAAATATTAAATCCAGATCTAGTAATTTGCAATTTAGACGAAAATACAAATTTTCATATGGAAATGACAGTCGGAAATGGTAAAGGATATGTTTCAGCTGTTATGAATAAACCAGAAGAACCACCATTAGGATTAATACCAATAGATTCACTTTTTAGTCCTGTTAAAAAAGTTTCATATTCTATAAGTACAGCTAGAGAAGGTAAGGCATTAGATTATGATAAACTTATTATGGAGGTTGAAACTAATGGATCTATCTCAGCAGAAGATGCAGTGGCTTATTCTGCAAGAATTTTCCAAGATCAACTTAATATGTTTGTTAATTTTAACGAACCTCAAGAGGTTATTGTAAGAGAAGCACCTTCAGAACCTGAGTTTAATAAAAACTTACTAAGAAAAGTAGACGAGCTTGAGCTTTCAGTAAGATCCATGAATTGTCTTAAAAATGACAATATTACTTATATTGGAGATCTTGTCCAAAAATCTGAAGGCGAAATGCTCAGAACACCAAATTTTGGTAGAAAATCTTTAAATGAAATAAAAGAAGTTTTAAATACCATGTCTTTATATTTGGGTATGGAAATACCAAATTGGCCTCCTGACAATATTGCCGAACTATCAAAAAAACTTGAAGAAGCTATATAATGAGACATAGATTAGGTTACAAAAAACTTAACAGAACTTCTGAACATAGAAAAGCATTAATAAAAAATATGCTTAATTCTCTAATTAAATATGAACAAATAACAACAACATTACCAAAAGCGAAAGTTTTAAAACCACAAGCTGATAAGTTAATAACTTTAGGAAAGAAGAGTAATTTGCAAAATACAAAAATATTAGTTTCAAAATTACAAGATACTAAGTCAGCTAATAAAGTAAAAAAAACACTAGCAAAAAGATACGAAAGTCGAAATGGTGGATATACTCGCATTATAAAAGCTGGTTATAGATATGGAGACAATGCACCACTTGCTATAATAGAATTTGTAGATAGAGATGTTGAAGCAAAAAGAGTAGATCGGAAAAAGAAAGAAACAAAAAAGAAACCTGAAGAAAAAAAAGCAGTTTCAGCATAATTTCATAAAATAGATGAATAAGTCTTACATCGTAGATCCTTCATATGATGGTATAAGAATTGATAAATGGATTAAAAACAATCTAGGCAACGTACCTCAAGGATTAATTGAAAAATCACTTAGAGCTGGAAAAATAAAACTTAATAAAAAAAAAACTAAAAGCTCTACTAAATTAAATGTTAAAGATATTATTAATGTTTATGATGTTAAATTTAAAGAAAGATTTATACAAAAAAATATAAAATTTAAACCATCCGATGAAATAATTAAAGAAAATGAAGATTTAATTATTGATGACAACGAAAATTTTATTGTAGTAAATAAAGAGTCGGGTATAGCCGTGCAAGGCGGCACTAAATCAAAAAAAAATTTGATTGATATATTTTCGAAAAGTAAAATATTTGAAAATAGCAAACCATATTCTGTTCATAGATTGGATAAGGACACATCTGGAGTATTTATAATTGCAAAGAATAGAGATACAGCAAAATTATTCACATCATTATTTAGATTGAGAAAAATTCATAAAACATATCTAGCAATATGTTACGGAGAATTAGAAACAAATAAAGGAATTTTTGATCAAAACTTAGCAAGATATGATGGAAGTAAAAAAATAATTGAAAAGTCTAAAACTATTTACAAAGTTATTGATAAAAATTCTAACTGTTCTTTACTAGAAATGAATCCTATAACTGGAAGAAAACATCAATTAAGAAAACAACTTTCTCTTGTGGGGCATCCTATATATGGTGATGATAAATATACTTTTGAAAAAAATTTAAAAACTAAAAATAAGGATTTAATGCTTCATTCATATAAAATAAAATTTATTATTAATGATAAAAAGTATACTTTCAAAGCTTTGTTGCCAGACTACTTCAAAAAACTCATTAAAACTAAAAGACTTAAGTTTTTAAATTAGTAATTAAATTTTTTATAATTTCTACTGAAAGATCATTATAATTTTGATTATTAATTTCTTTTAAAGTAGTTACATCTTTGTTTTTTATTCCACACGGTATAATTTTTTTATAATTTGAAATATCATTATTAATGTTTATTGAAAATCCATGATATGTTATCCATTTTTTAACTTTAATACCTATGGCAGCAACTTTCTTTTCTTTATTATTTATTTTTGTCCAAATTCCAATATTTTTTCTATCACTATAGGACTGAATACCAAATGATTTTAATGAAAGTATAATTGAATTTTCAATAATATTTAAAAATTTTCTTATATCTTTATTTCTATTATTTAAATTAATTGCTAGATAACAAATTAATTGGCCTGGTCCGTGCCATGTAATCTTTCCTCCTCTTGAAGTTTTGATTATATCAATTGATTTATCTAAAATATCGCTTTTGTTAAAACTTGTACCAGCGGTAAAAGTTGAAGGATGCTCTAATAACCAAATTAATTCATTTGCTTCATTTTTATTTATTTCTGCAACTCTTCTCTCTAAGAATTTTAAAGCATCCAAATAATTTACTGGTTTTATTGATTTTTTTATCTCTATCTTCATTAAAGAATTGTAATATAAAAATTATCCATTAATAGTGCCATATAAAAATAAAGGTTTTTTATGACTTTAGTAAGAAAAATAAAAGATAAAAAAGTCAATTTTGAATTTAATAAAGAATATATCAAGGTTGTAACAGATAAGATTGCAAACAATGACGCTGTATTTATTTCAAATTCATTTAAAGAAATGCATCCTGCTGATGCTGCAGACATTATTGAACATCTTAATGAAAATGACAGAGAAAATTTAATTAAATTAAATAATTTTAAGATTGATCCAGAGGTATTTGTTGAGATAAATGAATCAGTTCAATCTGAAGTAATTAAATATTTATCAAAAGATTCAATCGTTTATATATTGAAAAATTTAGAGTCAGACGATTCAATCAAAATCTTAGAAAATATAGATGAAAAAGATAAAAATGACATATTGAGCTCTTTACCACCAAAAGACAAATTTATACTTTTAGAAAGTTTAAGTTATCCTGAGGACTCTGCTGCAAGAATTATGCAAAGAGAATTCACTGCAATCCCAAGTAACTGGTCAGTTGGGCAAACTATTGACTATTTAAGAGAAAATAAAGATCTACCCGAAGAATTTTTAGAAATTTTTATTGTTGATAATGAATTTAAACCTATTGGAACAGTTCCTTCGTCAAAAGTTTTAAGAACTTCAAGAGAAACAAAAATGAATTTAATAATGAATGAATCTCAAATGTCTATACCAGTAGACATGGATAGAGAAGAGGTGGGTCATTTATTTGAGAATTATAATTTAAATTCAGCCTGCGTAGTTGATAAAAATAATAAATTAGTTGGAATGATAACTAGTGACGACATATTAACAGTATTAAAAGAAGAGGCTGAAGAAGACGCATTAAGACTAGCTGGAGTAGGCGATGAAGAAATTACCGATGGAGTATTAAAAAAAACTAAAAGAAGATTTACTTGGCTTTTACTTAATTTATTTACAGCTATTATTGCTTCAGTTGTTATAGGTTTTTTTCAAGAAGACATTGAAAAAGTTGTAGCATTAGCAGTATTAATGCCAATAGTTGCATCGATGGGAGGCAATGCTGGAATGCAAACACTTGCTGTAACAATTAAAACTATTGCTACAAAAGAACTAACTAAAAATAATTTTTCACAAAATATAATAAAAGAATTTTCAATTGGAATTTTAAATGGAATTATATTTGCAATTATTAGTGCCATTGTTGTGCAGTTATGGTTTAATGATACTACACTTTCATTAATTATATCAATTTCAATGATATTAAATATGATAGTGGCGGGACTTTTTGGAATATTAGTTCCTGTGTCACTAAAAAATATGAATATAGATCCAGCTATAGCATCTAGCGTATTTGTAACCACTATTACAGATGTTATAGGATTTTTATCATTCCTAGGTATTGGAGCTTATTTTTTTTATTAAAATTAATAGTTATCAATTAACCTTATTTTTTTATTATAATAAGCTAAAAATATCTTAAAGTTATTTTTGTTATAATTTTTTGATAAATTATTTTTATTTCTTATTTCTAAATATTCAATTTTAATATCTTTTATTCTATTTATTTTAAAAATAATATTATTAATATTTTTCTTAAGATATATATTTTTTTTAATTTTATGTTTAAATTTTAATAATAATTTTGCAATAAAAGATGATTTTTTAATATCATTATCACTTAGTAAAATATTTCTAGAAGATAAAGCCAGTTTATTTTTATCACGTATAGTTGAACAAGAAAAAATTTTAGTTTTAAACTTATTTTTTATAAATTTTTTAATTAAAAAAAGTTGCTGATAGTCTTTTTCTCCAAAAAATATGCATTTCGGATCAAATCTTTGCAAAAATTGATTTATTACGGCCAAAACACCTTCAAAATGACCAGGTCTGTATAGGGCACACATTATTTTATCTTTTTTGTTTAACTTAATTTTTCTATTTTTTCTCTCCCTGTAAATATCGCTTACATTTGGAGTTAATAAATAATCAACCTTTAGTTTTTCGAGAATCTTAATGTCTCTCTTCAAATTTCTCGGGTAATTTTTTAGATCACTTCCTTTATTGAATTGTGAAGGATTTACGAAAATACTTACTAAGGTTTTTTTACAGATTTTTTTTGATGATTTAATAAGTGAAATATGGCCTTTATGCAATGAACCCATTGTAGGAACAAAACCTATGTTTGCCTTAAAATTAACTTCTTTATTTAATCTATTTATGCTTTTAAAAATTATCATTTATGGTACTTCATTTAATTAATACATTCTAATGATAAGACAAGCAATAATACCATTGGCAGGATTAGGCACAAGACTATTACCTTTAACAAGTGTTTATGCAAAAGAACTTCTGCCAATAAATGGCAAAGTAGGTTTAGAGTATATTATTGAAGAATGTATTGATGCAGGAGTAAAACAAATAATTTTTATAATATCTAAAAAAAAAGAAAATATCAAAAAATATTTTTACAATGACAAATTTTATCAAAAAATAATTAAAAAAAAAAAAGATTTAAGAATTATTAAAGAATACAAAAAAATTAAAAAGTATAAAAAAATGATTAAATTTGTTTATCAAAACAATCCAAATGGAACAGGAGACGCTGTACTAAAAACTAAAAAATTAATAAAAGACAAATTTTTCTTAATGCTGTTACCAGATGATTTGATAATAAAAAGAAATTGCTCAAAAGATATGATTTTAATACATAATAAAAAAAAGTGCTCAGTTATGGCCAGCATGAGAGTAAATAAAAAAACAGTAAATAGATGGGGAATATATTCAAAGAAAACAAATATAAATAAAAACAACTTTTATATTAGTAACGTTGTTGAAAAACCTGATATTAAATCGGCGCCTTCCAACAATGCTGTTATCGGTAGATATATACTACCAAAAAAAATATTTAAAAAGTTACAAAATCAAAAAAAAGGAAAAGGAGGAGAAATTCACATTACCGACTCTATAAAAATGTTAATAAATGATGGAGAGAAATTTATTGGACATACTTTTAAAGGAAAATATTTAGATTGCGGAACAATGGAAGGTTATATCAAATCATCAGTGGAGATTTCAAAAATATGAAATTATGTATGATAGGAACAGGTTACGTAGGTTTAGTTAGTGGGGCGTGTTTTTCTGATCTAGGTAATGATGTAGTTTGCGTAGATAAAGATGAAAACAAAATAAATAATTTAAAAAATTCTATTATTCCAATTTATGAACCAGGTTTAGAGGAACTTGTAAAAAAAAATTACAAAGCAGGAAGATTATCTTTTACAACAGATTTATCTGATGCTGTAAAAAATTCTAAGATTATATTTATTTGTGTAGGTACACCAACTAAAAAAAATGGAATTGGAGCTGATTTAAATCAAATTTTTAATGTTTCCAAAAAATTAAGCAATTATATTAAAACATTTAAGATTATAATAAACAAATCTACAGTTCCTGTTACCACTGCTGACAAGGTAGAGAATATTATTTCAAAAAAGACAAAAAAGAATTTATTTTCAGTGGTTTCTAATCCTGAGTTTTTAAGAGAAGGTGAAGCTATTAGAGATTTTATTTATCCTGATAGAATTATAATCGGAACACAAAATAAGAAAACAAATAAAATTTTAAAACAGTTATATTCACCTTTAATTTCCAAAGGTGCTAAATATTTAAATACATCAAGAAGATCAGCTGAATTAATTAAATATGCTTCCAATGCCTTTTTAGCTACTAAAATTACCTATATTAATGAGATTGCTAATATGTGCGAAAAACTTAATGTTAATGTTGAAGATGTGTCAATTGGAATGGGTTTAGATAAAAGAATAGGTGGAAGATTTTTGAGAGCAGGCCCTGGATATGGAGGGTCTTGCTTTCCAAAGGATACTAGAGCAATTTTAAATACAGCTAATCAAATTAAATCAAACTTATCATTAATTAAATCAGTTATAAAATCTAACGAAGATCGCTCTAGAATTTTGACAGAAAGAATATTTAAAATACTCAATGGCAATTTAAGAAATAAAAAAATTAGTTTTTTAGGTGTTACTTTTAAAGCTAATACAGATGATATGCGAGAATCCTCTTGTATTAAAATAATACCATCACTTTCAAAAAAAGGTGCTCTAATTAGTTATTATGATCCCACAGGAAAAAAAAATGAATTCAAAAAAATTAAAAATGTTGAATTTAAACCATCAATTAAATCCTGTTGCGAAGGCTCAGATTTAATTGTAATACATACAGAATGGAATGATTTTAAATCGATTGATTTTAAAAGGATAATGAAAAAAAATAATTTTAAATTGTTTGATATGAGGAATATTTATTCAGCTGAAAAAATGAAAAAAGATAAAGTTAAATATTTTAGTATTGGAAGATAAATTAATTTAATTCAAAAATTGCATCAACTTCAACAGCGACACCGAGTGGCAAACTATTGCTGCTAACTGCAGCTCTGGCATGCATTCCTGCCTCACCAAAAATTTTTACTATTGTATCTGATGCACCATTTATTACTTTAGGTTGTTCAATAAAGTCATCTGATGAATTTACAAATCCAGTTAATTTAATACATGATTTAATTTTCGACAAGTCATCATTACAAGCTTTTTTTGCTTGAGCTGTAATGTTAAGAGCGCATCTTTCCGCAGCTTTGTAACCATCGTCAGTTTTTAATTCTTTACCAAGCTTTCCCTTAATTAATTCTCCGTTTTCATTAATTGAAATTTGACCAGATATATATAATAATTTACCAACTATTTT
>CAZABF010000016.1:7786-12197 GCA_964483495.1 uncultured Candidatus Pelagibacter sp.
GGATGTTCTCCTAAATCTTTTATTAATGATGAAGATATTCTTCCAGGTTTAGCTTCTGCAATTAATATGATGGCTCTATTTAAACCAATAGTAAATAATTCTTCTACATTTTCCAATCTTGCAGATTTGCTTTCACATTTTAAATAAGGTCCAAATCTACCAGAGTTTAAAGTAATATCTTTTCCTGTATCTGGATGAGTACCAATAATTTTTGGCAAAGAACAAAGAAATTTTGCTTTTTCTAAGTCAATGCTATCAATATCAATACCTTTTGGTATAGAAACATTTTTAAGATTTTCATTCTTTTTTGATTTTTTTGTTTTTTTTGATTTTCTAAGTAAATCATCATTTAAAATTTCATACTGAAGATAAGGTCCAAACCTACCATTCTTTAAATATATATCCTTATCATTTTCATTTCCCCCAATTAACTTTGGCTCAGCTAATGATATTTGTTCAGAAGCTTTTGCTTTAGAAAGCGGTCTTGTAAATTTACATTCAGGATAATTTGAGCAGCCAATAAAAGCACCACCCTTGAAACTATTTTTTAAACTTAACTGACCAGTACTACATAATTTACATTCTCGATCTATTTTACCATCTTTTCCTACATCGAAAATTAAATCTCCTAAGCTTTCATTTAACAAATCTAACACTTCTCTAGTTCTTTTTTCTTTTACGTTTGAAACATTTTGATTAAAGTCTTTCCAAAAAATATTTAAAACTTCAATCCAATCTTCTTTTCCAGAAGTTATATTATCTAATTGGTCTTCGAGGTTTGCTGTAAAACCATAATCTACGTACTTTGTAAAAAGTTTTTCTAAAAAAGCCGACAGTAATTTTCCCCTGTCAGTAGGAAAAAATCTTTTATTTGCTATATCAGCATATCCTCTATTTGATATTACAGATATTATGCTTGCATAAGTTGAAGGTCTGCCTATTCCTAATTCTTCTAGTTTTTTTACTAGACTTGCCTCAGAATACCTTGGCGGTGGTTGTGTAAAATGCTGTTCATCAACAAATTGATTAATTACAACTATATCTTTTTCAACATTAGGTAAAATTTTTTCATTTTCCACATCTTCCTCAATTTTATTTAATTTTAAAAATCCATCAAATTTAATTACTGATCCAGATGATCTAAACTGGTTTTTACCATCATCACTTTCAATTAAGATTGTTTTTCTATCAAATTTAGCTGATTCCATTTGTGAAGATAATGCTCTGGTCCAAATTAAATTATATAATTTTAATTGATCTGAACTTAAATATTTTTTTAAGGTCTCCGGTGTTCTTGTAATATCTGTAGGCCTAATTGCTTCATGAGCTTCTTGAGCATTTTTTGCTTTTTTTCCAGAAAAATTATTAGGATTATCGGGCAAATATTTTTTTCCATAAATTTTTTCTATATAATCTCTAAAAATATTTATTGCATCATTAGATATATTTGTTCCATCAGTTCTCATATATGTGATTAGACCAATCGTATCACCCATAATATCTATACCCTGATATAACCTTTGAGCTATTTGCATAGTTCTAGAAGTCCCAAAACCTAATTTACTTGATGAAGATTGTTGTAATGTAGATGTTGTAAAAGGTCCTGATGGATTTCTTGTATAAATTTTTGAAGTTATATCAGTAATTTTATATTTATTCTTTTTTATCTTTTCAATTGCGCGATTTATATCTTCCTTATTTTTAAATGAAAATTTTTCTATTTTTTTAGCATCTAAAACTGAAATATTTGAATTTAAAATATCACCCTTGTTTGTTTTGAAGTCTATATTTAAAGTCCAAAACTCCTCTGGATTAAATTTTTCTATTTCATGTTCTCTTTCTGTAAGCAATTTCAGTGCTACAGACTGGACTCTTCCAGCAGATTTAGAACCAGGTAACTTTGTCCAAAGTATAGGAGAGATATTAAATCCTACGAGATAATCTAATGCTCTTCGTGCCATATATGCATCAACTAGATGATTTTCTATATTTCTTGGATTATCTATTCCTTTAGTTACCGCCTTTTTTGTTATTTCATTAAAAACAACTCTCTCAATTTTTTTGTCTTTTAATAATTTCTTTTCATCTAGATATTCTTTAACATGCCAGGCTATAGCTTCACCCTCTCTATCAGGGTCTGTTGCTAATATAATTTTATTTGATTTTTTTGCTAAATCCGTAATTTCTTTTAAATATTTTTTTGAAAATGAATCTACTTCCCAAATCATTTTAAATTTATCATTAGGATCAACAGATCCATTTTTTGAAGGTAAATCTCTAATATGCCCGTAGCTAGCTAGAACAGTATAATCTGAACCTAAATATTTATTTATAGTTTTGGCTTTAGCTGGACTTTCAACAATGACTAAATTCATAATTTGTGAAACTACATAAATGAACTATATAGTCAAATTAATAAATTTTTGTCTTAGATTCTTCTTTATTTATCAGTCGTTTAACATTTTCTCTATGAGTATATAAAATAAACACAAACATAATAATAAAAAAATATTCAATTTCATAATTTGAATTAAAAAAAATAAAGATAGGAATTATTAAACTTGATAAGATTGATCCAAGTGATGAATATTTTGATATGAAAAAAATTATTAACCATGAAAAAATAAATAAAATTCCTAAATTAAGATTTAGGCAAAATAATATACCTACATAAGTAGCTACTCCTTTTCCTCCTTTGAATTTCATCCAAATAGGAAAAACATGTCCAATAAATAACGATAATGCAGAAACATGAATTAAGTCAGGATAGTTAATTTTAATAAATAATACTGGAATAACTGCTTTTAAAACATCCAAAGTTAAGGTTAAATAGCCAATAGACTTATTGCCAGTTCTTAAAGCGTTAGTAGCACCAATATTTCCAGATCCTATTTCCCTAATATCTTTCTTTAAAAAAATTTTTGTTAAAATATAACCAAATGGGATTGAGCCCATTAGATACGATACAAGAAATGTAAGAAATATTTCCATATTTAAATTTTAAACAACTCTTCACCTTTTACAAAAGTGTTTGTTATTTTTCCTTGTAATTTTCTATCATCTATTGAAGTATTTTTAGATTTGGATATTAAATTTTCTTTTTTTACTACCCATGGCTTATTTATATCTAATATGCAAAAATCAGCATCATTACCAATATTTAAGTTTCCTTTATTAATTTTTAAAATTTTAGCTGGGTTGCATGTCAATGTTTTAATTATTTTGCTTAATTTAACAGAACCATTATGAAATAATTCAAGTGCCAAAGGTAACAATGTCTCAATCCCTGAAGCACCAGTTGATGCTTGCGCAAATGTCAATCTTTTTTGTTCTTCATCTTCAGGTTTATGGTCAGAAACTATTACATCAATTAAGTCGTTGTTGATACCTTTTATTAATGATTCTCTATCTTCTTCCGTTCTCAATGGTGGTGATAATTTTAAAAAAGTTCTAAAATCGCCAATATCATTTTCATTTAATGAAAGATTATTTATAGACACGCCACATGTAAAATTTACGTCTTCTTTCCTTTTTTTTATTGTACCTAATGACTTTTCTGATGAGATTTGCGATATGTGGTATCTACAATTAAAATCTTCTAATAATGTCAAATCTCTTTCAATTATAATTTTTTCGGCTAATTCAGAAATTCCTTGAAGACCTAGTTTTGTAGAAATAATCCCGTCATTTACCATTCCATCTTTAGCTAACTCATTATCTTCAACATGTTGCATAACTAGGCAATTTAAATCATAAGCAGATCTCATTATTCTAGACATAAGCCTAGTATTTTGAATTGTTTTATATCCATCGGTAAAGGCAATAATTCCTTTTTCTTGTAGAAGGCCAAATTCAGTCATATTTGTTCCTTCAAGGTTTTTTGTTAAAGATGCAGTAGGAAATATATTTATTTTTGCCTTGTCTCTTCCTCTTCTTTTTAAAAAATCAACGATTGAAACGTTATCAATAACTGGATTTGTATTAGGCATTGTAACAACCGATGTAACACCTCCAGATAATGCAGCCTCACTTAAAGTTCTGAAATTTTCCTTATATTCAAATCCAGGTTCACCAACAAAAACTCTCATATCTACAATTCCTGGTATTATGTATTTTTCTTTTAAATCAATGTATTTTTCTCTTGACGGAATATTATTTGTATTAACTTTTTTTCCTACAGCTTCTATTTTTCCATTTTCTCCAATAATTAATCCACCAATTTCCTCCAAAGAGTTTTGAGGGTCAATTATATTTGCATTTAGAAAGTATTTTTTTTTCATTATTCACAAAATATTTTTAGACAAGCCATTCTTACTGCAACACCAAGTTCTACTTGTTCTTTGATTACACTTTTATTTATGTCATCTGCTAAATTAGTATCAATTTCTATACCTCTATTCATTGGACCAGG